>NZ_SIJC01000004.1:300000-469940 GCF_010078385.1 Chengkuizengella sediminis | reverse complement strand
CTCAAGATGAGATTTCCCAATTTAGTAAGACCCCTTGAAGACGACGAGGTTGATAGGTTCGGGGTGGAAGTGCAGCAATGCATGGAGCTGACGAATACTAATCGGTCGAGGGCTTATCCAAGAATACCCCAAAAAGTGGAGTGAAGCTTTGAAGCAAATTCCAAATACTTTCCGGGGACCCCGAGCAAACATTGCTTAGGGAAAAACATGAGATTCCAATTCTTTATTCTTTGTTTCGCATCTAGTTTTCAGGGAATATCCTTGAATGTTTGGTGATGATGGCGGAGGGGTACCACGCGTACCCATACCGAACACGACCGTTAAGCCCTCCAGCGCCGATGGTACTTGGACCGCAAGGTCCTGGGAGAGTAGGACGTTGCCAAGCTTTAATTCTCTATTTACTGTATATAATGTTCCCTGATAGCTCAGTTGGTAGAGCACTCGGCTGTTAACCGAGTTGTCACAGGTTCGAGTCCTGTTCGGGGAGCCATATGCTCCCATAGCTCAGTAGGTAGAGTGCTTCCATGGTAAGGAAGAGGTCACCGGTTCAAATCCGGTTGGGAGCTTATTAATATCAATGTGGCCCGTTGGTCAAGCGGTTAAGACACCGCCCTTTCACGGCGGTAACACGGGTTCGAATCCCGTACGGGTCACCATTTAAAGAAATAACATCAAGGGATGAAGAATCCTAGGGTTCGTCGGAGTATAATCTTCGTAAGAGATCGCATCGCAGTCTCGTAATGAAATGAAGAGTATCCCGTACGGGTCACCACTTAAAGAAATAACATCAAGGGATGAAGAATCCCAAGGGTTCGTCGGAGCACAATCTTCATTGAAATGAAGACTAACCTGTACGGGCACCATAATATCTTTGCAGGGATCTTTGGCTTATTCCTTATATTCTATCACTAATATGGACGCTTAGCTCAGCTGGGAGAGCATCTGCCTTACAAGCAGAGGGTCGGCGGTTCGATCCCGTCAGCGTCCACCATCAATTATGTTTGCAGTTGTAGATCAACTAGTAGAACAACTGACTTAATTAGTAAGTTGGGGGTTCAAGTCCTCTTGACGGCACTGTTACAATTGAATTGATGGGGATTAGCCAAGCGGTAAGGCAACGGACTTTGACTCCGTCATGCACAGGTTCGAATCCTGTATCCCCAGCCATTATGAGAGCCATTAGCTCAGTCGGTAGAGCACCTGACTTTTAATCAGGGTGTCGAAGGTTCGAATCCTTCATGGCTCACCATTTTATTTATGCGCGTGTGGCGGAATTGGCAGACGCACTAGACTTAGGATCTAGCGTCTTACGACGTGGGGGTTCGACTCCCTTCACGCGCACCATTTGCGGACGTGGCTCAGTGGTAGAGCATCGCCTTGCCAAGGCGAGGGTCGCGAGTTCGAATCTCGTCGTCCGCTCCATATACGCCCTTAGCTCAGCTGGATAGAGCGTTTGACTACGAATCAAAAGGTCGGGAGTTCGAATCTCTCAGGGCGTGCCATTTAATCTTCATAGATAGACAAAACGCATGAGATAATTCGAACGTTAGAATTCGTCGGAGCATAAGCTTCGAAAGAAAAGGCATCGCAGTCAGGTAACTGCATCTCTCAGGGCGTGCCATTTTCAATAATATATTTACATCGGGACGTAGCTCAGCTTGGTAGAGCACTTGG
The DNA here is from genome assembly GCF_010078385.1 of Chengkuizengella sediminis. NCBI lineage: Bacteria > Bacillati > Bacillota > Bacilli > Caryophanales > Paenibacillaceae > Chengkuizengella > Chengkuizengella sediminis. The sequence continues at coordinate 468,266 of NZ_SIJC01000004.1, read as the reverse complement.
TTTGGGACCAAGGGGTCGCATGTTCAAATCGTGTCGTCCCGACCACTATTATTTTAATACGCGGGTGTAGTTCAATGGTAGAACTCCAGCCTTCCAAGCTGGTCGCGTGGGTTCGATTCCCATCACCCGCTCCATTTAACAATAAATGACCTATAAGGTCTTTTTTTTTTAATATCGATTATAATCCTATTTCGAAAACCTGATCTACAAATAAATTATATTAGAGCAATTTGTTAACTTCCCCTAGCATAGTATTATACTAATTACTAAGTGATGTTATTGAATTGACACCTAATCCCTTGCTATCGTTGTATATTTATGCAGCTATATATTTGAGTATTCAACTACATAATTATTAATTTCAATTAATGGAAATTCATTATTTTTGTTAAATCTGAGATTTTTGACCCTTTTTTTAGTATCATATATTTATACATTTAAATAAAGATGAGGTGTGAGAGTTGGTTGAAACTACTGTAGATACGAATAAAACAGATCCATTACGTAGAGATGTTCGCTTTTTAGGTAATATTTTAGGAGAGGTTTTAGTTCATCAAGGAGGTAAAGAATTACTTGATGTCGTAGAAGAAATCAGAGAAATGAGTAAATCTTTACGAGCAAACTTCGTACAGGAATTACTGGAAAATTTTAAAACTAAGATCGAGACATTAGAAACGGGTAAGCGTCATAATGTTATAAGGGCATTTGCAATTTATTTTCACCTTGTTAATATTGCAGAACAAAACCATCGAGTTCGCAGAAAAAGAGAGTACGAACGTTCAACAGGTGATATTATTCAACCTGGTTCCATTGAAAGCATCATTATCGAGTTTAAAGAATGTAATGTATCTAGTGATGATGTAATGGAGATCTTAAGTGGAGCGACATTAGAGTTAGTGATGACGGCTCATCCAACGGAAGCAACAAGAAGAGCTGTTTTAGATATTCATCATAGAATTGCTGAAGAAATGATGGAATTAGACAATCCTACTTTAACTTATAAAGAGCGTGAATTATTAAAGGACAAACTTCATAATGAAGTATTAACTTTATGGCAAACGGACGAACTTCGTGATCGTAAACCTACAGTTATAGATGAAGTTCGTAACGGATTATATTATTTTGATGAAACATTATTCGATGTTTTACCTGACGTATACCAGGAATTAGAGCATTGTTTAAAAAAATATTATCCTGAGCAGGAATGGCATGTACCAACATTTTTACGTTTTGGATCTTGGATAGGCGGGGATCGTGATGGTAATCCTTCAGTAACCGCTGAAACAACATGGCAAACACTTAAAATGCAAAGAGCTTTAGCTTTAAAAAAATACAGACAAATCCTCAAAGACCTTAAGGATCATCTGAGCTTCAGTACTAGCATTATACAAGTATCTGATGAACTTTTAACTTCAATTGAAGAAGATCGTGGAAATATTGAAATTCCGGTTGCTGATCAGTGGAGAAATATGAAGGAACCATATAGAATAAAACTTTCTTATATGCTTCAAAAAATTAATAACACAGAATCTTCTGTCTCTAATGAAAAAGAAAAATATAATTCTCCAGAAGATTTTTTAAATGATTTAAAATTAATTGATTGTAGCTTAAGAGGACATTTTGCAGATTATGCTGCAGATAATTTTGTTAAGAAGGTAATTAGACAAGTTGAACTTTTTGGTTTTCATGTAGCTGCTTTGGATATTCGCCAGCATAGTAAGGAGCATGAATTTGCAATCACAGAAATTCTTTCAAAAACAGGGATTGAAGAAAACTATTCAGCATTGAAAGAAGATGGGAAGATTCATTTATTAACAGAGTTATTAAATGATCCAAGACCATTAACGACAGTGAATCTAAATTATTCTGAAAGTACAAAGGAATGTTTAGATGTTTTCAAAACGATTTATAATGCTCAGAAGGAATTCGGTCAAGACTGCATTAAGAGTTATCTGATTAGTATGACACAGGGTGTTAGTGATCTTCTCGAAGTAACAATATTAGCTAAAGAATATGGATTACATCGTCTTGAACCAAACGGGTTATCTATTCAGCCTGTACCACTTTTTGAAACGATAGATGATCTTCATGAAGCACCTCAAATTATAGATCAGTTGTTTAATATACCTATCTATAGAAAAAGTTTAAAGGAAGTTAATGATCTACAAGAGATTATGTTGGGATATTCGGATAGCAATAAAGATGGTGGAGCAATAACAGCTAACTGGGAATTAAGAATTGCTATGAGGGATATTACAGAAACCGCAAGTAAATACGGTGTTAAACTAAAGTTTTTCCATGGTAGAGGTGGAGCTTTAGGTAGAGGTGGTATGCCTTTGAATCGCAGTATCCTAGCGCAACCCCCAGGTACTTTAGGTGGCGGGATAAAAATTACAGAACAAGGAGAAGTACTTTCTTCTCGTTACTCTTTAAAAGGCATTGCATACAGAAGCTTAGAGCAAGCAACTTCTTCATTAATTAAAGCTGGATTGTTATCTAAACGAAAACAGGAATTAAAAGCTGACCCTAATTGGGAGGAAATCGTTCAGGGTATTTCAGAGACAGCTCTTAATAAATATCAAGATCTTATTTTCCGTGATCCAGGTTTTGTAACCTTCTTTAAAGAATCTACACCACTAACAGAGTTTGGGGAATTAAATATTGGCTCTAGACCTTCTAAACGTAAAAATAGTGATAAATTTGAAGATTTAAGAGCGATTCCATGGGTATTTTCTTGGACTCAAAGCAGATATTTGTTACCTGCTTGGTATGCTGCAGGGACAGGGCTGCAATCCTATATACAGGGCAAGGTAGAGAATTTAAAAACGCTTCAAAACATGTATGAGAATTGGTCGTTTTTCAGATCTATGATAGATAATCTACAAATGGCTCTTGCCAAGTCAGATTTATTAATTGCAAAGCAGTATTCAAATATGATCAAAGATTCTACGATACAAGCTCGAATTTTCAAATCCATAGAGGATGAATATATTTTGACCAGTAAGCTTATCTTAGATATAACGAAACAAAAAGAAATTTTAGATAATGTTCCAGTTATTCAGGAATCTATTCGTTTAAGAAACCCATACGTAGATCCTTTAAGTTATTTACAAGTGGAATTATTGTCTGAACTTAGAGCATTACGTCAAGAAGATGATGATAATGCAGATTTATTACGTGAGGTTTTACTTACGATAAATGGAATTGCAGCAGGGCTTCGAAATACAGGATAAATGACATGATTCATTTTCCATCAGAGCAATTAAGTCACAAGTACAAAGACTAACAATATTTTATCCGTATACAAAGTCGGAGGTCTTAATGGACTTTCCGGCTTTTTGTATCTTGGAGGTTATTAATTTGAAAGAAATGCATCGTTGGGTAGCCATTATTCTTGTGTTAGTTGGAGCTTCAAGTTATGGGATTTTATCATCCATCATTAAACTTGCTTATGAATCTGGATTAAATGAGCTTCAAATCACCACAGGACAGTTATTTTTTGGTATGATGATATTATGGATTATTATAGGGTTTAGAAAAAGTTCGTGGCAGAATCCAATGAAGGCTCCTTGGCTGAGACTAACCTTGTTAGGTTTTATTGGAATTTCACTTACTTCCATTTTTATCAATGCTTCTTTAAGAGACTTAAATGCATCTCTTTCCATTGTGCTGTTGTTTCAGTTTATATGGATTTCAATCATTATTGAGTCTGTATTACATAAAAGATTACCAACGATATATCAGGTGCTAGCGGTTGTTGTCGTCATGTTTGGAACCATCTTAGCTGTTGGATTGTCCTTTGAAGACCTTCAACAAATGAGTACCAGAGGGTTTATTTACGGTTTTTTATCCGCAATTACATATAGTTTATTCATAACCTTTACAGGAAGAGTTGCAACAAATATAGATTCTGTACTAAAATCAGCTATAATGATAACAGCATCTCTTCCACCTAGTATCATTGTAATGATGATATTATTTCCTAGTCAGACATATATCCAAGGAGAATTAAATACATTTCTCTTCTGGGGACTATTTGCAGCCATTTTAGGTGTTGTGATTCCTACAATTAGTTTTAACTTAGGAATTCCTAAAATCGGTGGATCTTTGTCTGCAATGTTGGGAGCAATTGAACTACCAGCAGCAATCATTGCTGCGGTTATTGTATTACAAGAAACTGTGAACCTTGCACAATGGTTAGGAGTACTTTTAATATTAGTTGGAATTATAGTCGCTGAAAAGAAGTAATTAAAAATTAAATCACGTTAAACCATAGCAAGCATTATGCTGGGGGAATTGTAGTGGAAAGTACCGAAGTAAAAATCATTAAATTAGCTAAAAAAGGAAATCATCAAGCCTTTTCAGATTTAGTTGATTTATATAAGAGTAAAATTTACCATCTTGGTTACAGAATGTTAGGTAATAAACAGGAAGCGGAAGATATAACTCAAGAAACCTTCTTAAGAGTGTACAAAAGCATACATAAATATGATGCAAAGTTCAAGTTTTCTACTTGGATATTTCGTATTGGTACAAATTTGTGTATTGATCGACTAAGGAAAAGAAAAAATGCTTTTTCATTAGATGCTGAAACCATAGAAGGCGAAGGGATAGACGGTTATGATATTCTTCCGAGCTTAGATGACTCTCCTGATCAACAGCTTATCATTTCTGAAACACAAAGACATGTTCGAGAAGCGATTGATAAATTACCAGAAAAGTATAAATCAGTTGTCGTGTTACGTTATTTGCATGATTTATCTCTTCAGGAGGTCGGTGATATACTAAATATGCCTGTAACAACCGTCAAAACTAGAGTACATAGAGGTAGAGAGTATCTCCGAAAAAAATTAGAACATGGAAACTTAATATAGATATTGTTTAAGTTATTAGTAATCATATTTATTAATTTTTTTTTGAAACCAATTTTTTTAACAAACGTATGGTATGAATGAACGAACGAGTTTGAATTCTGAAAGGTGTGGGCAAAGTGAATTGTAAACAAGTAAATTCTTTATTGCATGAATACTTGGACGGAGATCTTACTGGTGTAAAACTTCATCAGTTAAGCCATCACCTAAACACATGTTCAAATTGTAAAGAGAATTTAACACAGTTAGAAAAAACCGAGGCATTAACTAGGTCTCTCCCAAAAAGCCCAGTTCCTGATGACTTAACTGACAAGATTATGGATGTTATTCCAATGAAAAGAGAAACCAGATGGATGAGGTGGGCTAAACAGTACCCTGCTTTGGCTGCAGCAGCCGTTTTTGTTATTATTATGATGGGAAGTTTGTTCGCCATGAATGAACCAGAATCAAATCTTATCGTTTCAGGAAGTGGCATGGAATATGTAGTGATCAAAGATAACCAAGTCATTGTACCAGAAGGACAAACAGTGAATGGAGATCTTGTTGTTGAAAATGGAGAAATTATAGTTGAAGGAACAGTGAATGGTAAGGTAACGCTCATTGACAGTGAAATAAATTTACTGGCTTCTGCAGAAAAAGTTGCCGGAGGAGTTACTCATATTGACCAAACATTAGATTGGATTTGGTATAAAATTAGTGGTTTTTTCGACTTCTTCAAAAGTGAATAAAATAATTTGTTTTTAATAAACCTTCCCAAAATGATGGGTTGGTTTTTTTGTACAAAATGAAAAGTAATTCATTTAGTAGGTAAGAATGTCTATCTTATAAGCGATTTATTTTTTTCACTGGTAAAAGTTCTAGAGTTGTACATTTTATGGTATGATCTATATTAGAAATAGAAATGAAATTTTAAGAAGTTTTTAATAAAAAAATGAAGGTTTTTTGAAGTTGGATACTAGGAGAGCTAAAAATGGGATTTTTCACCACCATCACCTTTATGGATATAATAGATATTTTAATCGTAAGTTATGTGATATATAAATTAATAATGATTATTCGAGGTACTCGTGCTGTGCAACTGCTTCAAGGTATAGTGGTTGTCATTGTGGCATGGGCTCTTAGTATATTATTAGGTCTTAATACGTTACAGTGGATGATGGAACAAGCGTTTAACTATGGGCTTTTGGCCGTTATTATTATATTTCAACCTGAACTCAGGCGGGCATTAGAACAATTAGGACGAGGTAAGATATTTACTAGAACTGTATCACAGGAAGAAAAAGAAGTGAACGATCGCATAAGCGAAGTGATTAAATCGATTAATTATTTATCTAAGCGAAAAATAGGTGCTCTCATCGTATTTGAGAAAGAAACGGGATTAAATGAATACATAGAATCTGGAATCCAATTAAAATCAAAAATAAGCGCAGAGTTATTAATAAATATTTTCACTCCAAATACCCCCTTACATGATGGAGCTGTAGTGATAAAAAATGGTGAAATTCGAGCTGCAGGGTGTTACCTCCCCTTATCTGAAAATCCTTTTATTAGTAAGGAGTTAGGTACTCGTCATAGAGCTGCCATTGGTATGAGTGAAGTGTCTGATGCTTTATGTATTGTCGTTTCTGAAGAAACAGGGGCTATATCCATGGCTATGAATGGACAGGTTGTCAGAGATGTGAAAGACGAATCGCTCATATCCAAAATTTTTGAAGAGTTAAAACCAAATGTCAAAAATAAAGACAAAACTTCATTTTGGAAACGGAGAGGGAATCAAAATGGATAAATGGTTAGGGAATATAACAGTTGTAAGAATTGCTGCAGTGATTTTTGGTATATTACTATGGGCATTTGTTCAGTTAGATCAACAAGTTGCAACTCCCCCACCTTCAATTATTGATTCAATTACCGAACAGAGTAGAGAAATAGATGATTTTCCAATCTCTATTTCAAATTTAGGTGATAATTTACATATCCAAAGAAAGTATTCTAATTCTGTAAATGTGGCTTTAAAAGGAGAAGAAACAGATATTAAAGCTGTAAGTAAAGAAAATGAGAAGTATCAGATTGAGTTAGATTTATCTAATAAAGGAGCGGGAACTCATCAAATCAAGTTAGAAACGATTGGATTCCCAGATGATATAGATGTTGAACTATATCCACCAACAGTCACAGTTGTCATTGAAGAGATCATCACAACTTCATTACCAATCGAAATTAATGTAAAAGGAGATCCAGGAGAAGGATACGAAGTAAGAACAACAATTTTATCTACAGAAGAAGTTTCCATTACAGCTCCAAGCAGTGTAATAGAACAAATTTCCACTGTTCAATCTTCCATTGATGTAACAAATGTACACGAGGATATAGTGACTGAACTGCCATTGGTAGCATATGATAAGAATAGTAAGCAAGTAGACGTAGAGATAAATCCGGCAACGGTGCAAGTGGAAATTCCAATTATAAGCCCTTCTAAAACATTAGATTTAAGAGTGGATTTGAGAGGTGAAACTCCAAAAGGGTATAGTGTTGTATCCGTTAAGCAGAGTGTAGATGAAGTTACACTTTACGGATCAGAAGATGTATTAAAAGATTACAATGTATATGATGATATAGAAATTGATCTGCGTAATTTGACAAGCGATAGAGTATCTTCCCATATTTTAACCGTGCCTGATGGTATTAAAAAGATTGAACCTCAAAAAGTCGAGGTGGAGATTATTATTGTACCTTCTGAAACTAAAACATTTGCTGCTTTTCCTATTACATTTATTGGATTAGACACCAAAGAATATGAGGTCGTTTTTAGTGGATCAACGGATGGCTTATTAGATTTGGTAGTTGAAGGTGCTCCATCTAATTTAGAAAATATTACTGAAAATAACATAGATGCCACTGTAGATATCAGTGGACTTCCACCAGGGAGTTATGAACGTAGCATTCAACTAACTCTTCCTAATTTTGTTAAATATGGTGGAGATTCTCCTTTGAAAGTCTCTTTGGAAATACAACCAATTACAGAAGAGGTAACAGATTCAGAAGCTGAAGAACCATCAGATGAAGCAACAAATGAAGAAGGAGAAACGGGTATAACAGATGAAACAGAAAATCAAAGCGAAAACACAGAAGGTGGGATACAATCAGAAATTAATGAAGAGTTGAATACTTTTCCTATTTCTGAAGAAAGTTCACCTACTGACAACCTTCAAACAGACTTAGAATCGGTTTTAAATGAAGAAGAGCCATTAGATGAGAAAATAAATCAATAATAATTAACATATACGAATAGGAGCAAGATGACATGGGGAAATATTTTGGAACTGACGGTGTACGTGGTATTGCTAATAAAGAGCTTACCCCTGAATTAGCATATAAAATTGGTCGTTGTGGAGGTTATGTATTAGCTGGTAAAGTTGAAAAACCAACTGTAACCATTGGTTTAGATACAAGAATTTCAGGTCCAATGTTAGAAGCGGCTCTAGTCGCAGGTTTATTATCCATTGGAGCAAATGTTATTAGATTGGGCGTTGTTTCAACACCATGTGTAGCTTATTTAACTCGTGAATTAGGTGCAGATGCAGGTGTAATGATCTCAGCTTCACATAATCCAGTACCTGATAATGGGATTAAGTTTTTTGGACAGGATGGATTTAAGTTGTCTGACGAAACAGAATTAGAAATAGAGCGTCTTATGGATGCAGAGGTGGATGATTTACCAAGACCAGTAGGAGATCATTTAGGTACTGTAACAGATCAACCTCAAGCAAAGGATTTATATATAGAATATTTAAAAACTACAGTGGAGACCGATTTTAAGGGTTTGAGAGTTGTATTAGATTGTGCCAATGGATCAGCTTTTGAAATCGCACCAAAAGTTTTTGAAGATTTAGGAGCTGAAGTGATCTCAATGGGGATTGAACCAACGGGTTTAAACATTAATGAAAATTGTGGTTCAACCCATCCAGAAAAATTGCAATCTGAAGTTGTTCGTTTAGGTGCGGATTTGGGATTATCCTTTGATGGTGATGCAGATCGATTAATGGCAGTTGATAATACTGGATCACTAATTGATGGAGATTACATATTATGTATTTGTGGAGATGCAATGAATCAAGCTGGAAAGTTAAATCAAAGCAAAATTGTATCCACAGTCATGAGTAATATTGGGTTTTATAAAGCGATTGAATCTTTAGGTATGCAATCTTCCAAAACAGCTGTTGGAGACCGTTATGTGATGGAAGAGATGAGGAAACATGGATATAACTTAGGTGGAGAACAGTCAGGGCATGTCATTTTCTTAGATCACAGTACAACAGGCGACGGTATTTTGTCTGGACTTCAACTCTTAAGTACTATCCAACAGTCTGGAAAGCAATTAAGTGAGTTGAAGCAACTGATGAGTAAATATCCACAAGTATTGATCAATGTGAAGGTTCAAAACAAAGAAGGATTACAAGGTAATGCAGCAATAGAAGAAGCCATTCATGGAGTAGAAGTAGAGCTAGGTGATAATGGTAGAGTTTTAGTGCGTCCATCTGGAACAGAAGCTTTAATACGTGTTATGGTTGAAGGACCTGATGAAGACCAAGTTCGAAATTATGCTGAAAAGATAGCAATTAAAATTCAAGAAGCACTGTAATTATCTTAAACTCATAACACTTAAAATAAATACTACACATTCCTTATTTTCAAAAAAAGGTTCACATTTAATGTGAAATGCAATAATATAGTTCTATACTCTAAAAAGAAAGGTGGAACGAGGTTATTTGTTTTAAAAGCGCCAGAACTTGATAACTTTATAAAGTGTTGCTCTATGATCATAACTTAAATAAGGTTATAAGTTGACGAGGTGGTAGGTGTTCGAAGCATTCGGCGGGGACCTCCCGGTATTGTTCATCCATACCGTAAAATTGGAAAGTAAATAAATTGGGTGACCGATTTGACAAGAATCCAATTAGGATGACTTAAAGAGGATGTTCAAAAAGTCCAATTTTGACTGAAAACCGAACTTTTTGAACACGGATTTTAAATTAAATATTAATCACTTTTTACACAACCTAGTGTAATCAGCAGAGAATTTTATATAACGTATGAAGGGAGTGTTTAAGAAGTGATGTTTATTACGCTTTTTAAAGCTCCCTGTCTCATGGGAGGAGAAAAATTATGTGTGGTATAGTCGGATATATTGGAAATAGAGATTCTAAAAGTATATTAATAGATGGATTGAAAAAATTAGAATATAGAGGGTATGATTCTGCAGGAATAGCAGTATATACCAATCGTGGATTAGAAGTGAAGAAAGTTAAAGGTCGGTTAGCAGTACTAGAGGAAGAGTTAAATACAAACCCAATAGAAGGATCGATTGGTATTGGGCATACTCGTTGGGCAACGCACGGAAAACCTTCTGACGAAAACTCACACCCTCATTGTGATCCGTCACAAAAATTTTCAGTCGTTCATAATGGAATCATTGAAAACTATGTAAATCTTAAAGAAGAGTTAATTGCAAAAGGGCATAAATTTACCTCAGAAACGGATACAGAGGTTATTGCTCATCTTATTTCTGATTTATATGAGGGTGATATCGTTAAGGCGATTCAAAAAGCAGTAGATCGTATGCGTGGGGCATATGCATTAGCTGTTCTTTGTGAAGATGAACCAGATAAATTAATTGCTGTTCGATTAGCAAGTCCATTAATTATCGGAATCGGTGAGGGAGAAAGTTATATCGGTTCAGATATACCAGCCATTTTAGAACATACAAGAGATGTGTATATTTTAAATGATGGGGAAATGGCCATCTTAACAAAAGATGAAGTAACTTTACAAGATGTGAACGGAAATGAAATTCAAAAAGATGTTTTCCACGTAGATTGGGACATCGTAACGGCTGAAAAAGCAGGTTTTGATCATTTTATGTTAAAAGAAATTTATGATCAGCCTACTGCATACCGTGATACAATGGGTAGTCGCATATCAACGGATCAAGATCAAGTGATTTTAGATGAAATTAAAATGACTGACGAAGAAATTAAATCCATAGATCGCGTTCATATTGTTGCTTGCGGTACAGCATATCATGCTGGATTAGTAGGAAAAAATATTATTGAAAAGTTAGCACGTATTCCAGTGGAAACAGACGTTGCTTCTGAATATCGATATCGTTCACCAATCATTACGAAAAATACGTTAGTTATCGTTGTGAGTCAATCAGGGGAAACTGCGGATACTCTAGCAGCCCTTAGAGAAGCTAAACGTCAAGGTGCTCGTGTAATAGCGATAACAAACGTAGTGGGCAGTTCTGTATCTCGTGAAGCGGATGATGTGATTACAACTTGGGCAGGACCTGAGATAGCTGTTGCTTCTACTAAAGCTTATACATCGCAATTAATCGCATTTTATTTATTCGGTTTATACTTAGCACAAAAGTTAAATAGAGTAGAAGTGGATGAAGTGAAAAAAGTAATTGCAGCTTTACAAGAGCTTCCACAACAAGTAGAGAGCATTTTAGAGCAATCCGAACAAATTAAAACCGTTGCTGAAAAAATCGCACTTCACAATAACTTATTTTTCATCGGGCGCGGATTAGATTTTGCTGTTGTATTAGAAGGATCATTAAAGCTGAAAGAAATTTCATATATTCATTCTGAAGCTTATGCAGCTGGAGAATTAAAACACGGAACGTTAGCTTTAATTGAGGAAGGTATTCCAGTTATAGCATTGGCAACACAAGAAGATGTATTTGAAAAAACAGTTAGCAACATCGAAGAAGTAGCAGCACGTGGTGCTTATGTATTAGGTGTTAACCAAGAAGGAAATGAAGAGCTAGGGAAGTCCGTAAACGAATCTTTCACAATTCCTAAAACATTAGATGTTTTATCACCTGCTTTATCCGTTGTTCCTTTACAGTTGTTATCTTATTATGCTTCTCTTGCTAGAGGCAATGATGTGGATAAACCTCGTAACTTAGCTAAGAGTGTTACGGTGGAGTAAGTCAGTCAGATCATATTTTTTTAAGTGTAGGTTTGAAATCACATGTAAAAAAGTCTGATCATATTGAATAAAGTTTGACCATATGTAAAAAAGATTGATCAAAACTCATGAATTAGAAAGTGATTCATGAGTTTTTTAATTCTTATATTCTACAATTGGGCCATATTGTGAAATAGTTCCTTGTGGAAGTTAAGAAAATTTGAAATAATTATTAATTTAAAGGGTAGGATAGTTGAATAAGATTTCGGCATGTGGGGTGTTTTTCATAAAAAATGATGAATACATAAAAGAACTTCAAGAATACATAGTTGAGAATGGTATAGATCAATTAGACAAACGGGTTTAAAATACTCCACATGTATGCGAATGGAAAGAAAAACCATCATACTTTGAAAATCATAAGATGGTATTTGTAAGATGTTATATTTCTTTTATTTATATGAAAAGAATGTGATATTATGGGAATATCCAATATGATTGATAAATTAACATAACTAGCCATTATAATTCAAGTGGTACTATTAATGATGTCTAATTCTAAATCAAAAATGAAATTAAGATTAGAGGCAATCTGACTTTTTCTGAACGGCTCAAATAAGTAGTCATTGTCTTACAGATAGGGTTATATTATAGCCTCAAAACAGTCAATTACATCTCTTCAGCAATATGGTGCATTATTGAATGAAAACTTTGAGGAATTTGAATTTTTTAAACGATTAGCGCTATAGTTTAATTTTAATTGTGAAGGTTAAAAAAGGGGGAAAAAATGAAAGTCTCAACTATATTGTATCTTATATTCGTTTTGATAATATTCGGAATTTACTATTATTATATTGAATCAATTGTTAAAGATGAAAAGTTATTATCATTGTTGATAGTCTTTATAATAGGGATTTTACTTAGTTACTCCTCAAAAAAAATCGACGAATCACATATCAAATTTTTATCTAAAAAAGTTGATCCTCAGCTTAGTGTATGGATATTGATCGGGTTGTTCGCTTTAATTTTAATTCCTATAATGTTTGGGATATTTTAATAAATAAGAACAATGAAATTGGGAGTCACTAATCTTATCTTCAACAAACTGGCGCTTTTCACTAAGAGAAGCGTCTTTATTTATGAATGGGGCCAGCATTGTGGAACATCACCTATAAAGAAACAATCTTTAAGAGGAAGACACGAGTATATGTTAAAATATATTTATTATTGGTAAATTGATTTCTTTACTAAGAAAGGAAGTTTGTGATGAAAAAAAGATTGAATAAATTATAACCTTCATATAACAAATTAAACATACATCATTCACGAGCCCCTCCATTATGAATCAACTTTATATTATATTCATTATGAAATGCGGAGGGATATTTAATGAGAAATGAAAAAGAAATGATGGACTTAATTATAAACACTGCCAAGAAAGATGATTTAGTGGAGCTACAATTATTATTTGAAGAATCTATTAAAGAGGTTCAGGAGTTACATCCTGGATATGATGATCACGCAAGTGATGTGTGGTTAGTGAAAACAGACAAGCAAGAGGTAGTGGTACGTTCTTCTCGAATGAGTGAAGAACCAAGCAATGATTTTTGGTGGGGTTGCAAGAGTTTATTTGGTATTGATCCGAGAAATGTGTTTGACTTAGAACAAGTAAATAATAAGCTTTATGATGTTTCTTCCATTCCAATTCCAAAGGTGTTAAAAATGGGAACTATTTCTGCAAGGGAATTTGTAGTGGTAGAAAAACTAAGTGGAGCAGTGGTTCAATCATTTAAAAATCAACCCCCATCAGTATTACAGGATCTTGGAGAAGGATTGGCTAAAATTCACCAATACCAAGTAAACTACGTGGGTAGTCCGTCTGGACATTTTAAAGTTCCACTTGAGAGATTTAAACAGCATTTAAAAGAAACAATGAGGGATTTAGTTTATAAATTTTACAAAGATCATACTGCAATAAGAGAGAAACTCCCTGAAATAACTGAGTGGGCCGAGAAAATCCCTAACCCACAATTCGCTACTTTTGTTTTAGCTGATATGGACCCGACACAATTTTTATCAAATAATAAAGAATTAACCGGTCTTGTTGATACCGAGGCTTATGTTATGGCTCCAAGAGAGCTAGAATTTATTGGACTTGAGTATGTTTTAGACAAAAAATCTGTGAAAGATTTTATTACTGGCTATGAAAGAATTATGGAAATTCCTGATTTGAAAAGTTGTAGATTACCATATCGTTATTTATACCGTTTATTATCTGTTCAGGGCAGCGTAGATATTAATGTATGGTTAAATCACGATAAATTATTCTAAGATGAATTCTTTATTCAAGAATAGGGTGCTTTTCTCTAATAGAGAAGCGCCTTTATTTATGATTCGGGCCAGATTGTTGAAGATCAAATTAAGTTCTACTAATTTGTGATTCTATAAAAAGAGTCAACTCTTTTCATTAAGCATTTTGAGAAATAAGAAGATATTCCAACTGATAAGAATTTAAAACTGGTATGGTAATATAAGCTTGTGTCTACTTACTTAGAGGTGATCAGTATGTACGAAAAAGATCTAAAAGAGTTAATTGAAAAAACAGAGTCTACAAATATCTTAATTTATTAAAAATAGTAAGCTTTAATAATTATTTTAGGAAGGAGGTTTCAAAGGAATAGATTTTTAAAAAGCATTTTTGGTAGAGCTTCACAATATTATGAAGGGATATTCAATGATCGGAAATCAATTAAAAGACCCCTCTAAGAAATTAGATTGGGAAGAATTCAACTTAAATGAAAAAACAAAAAGCTGGTGTTCAGCCAGCCAATGTTAAAGAGTTAAAATAGGGAATTTGATTCCGTTGAAAAAAGGGAATTTATAAAAGGTGCAAGAATAGATGGTTTTCCAATTACGGATTACAAAAATTGAATTTTGCGTAGTTCAGCCAAGAAAATAATTAATAAATAAATTTTTTTTATTCCTCTTGGAGCATGGGGAGAAACTTCATATATTCACATTCGTTCCGGATAGGTATTTTTATTAATTGTTAAAATACTTTTTCTTAAATCATAATCATTACCCTTTCTTAATAAAGGAATAAATTTGAACATCATAATCCGTTAGCTTAACGAATTTAATTCAATGCTATTACCGTGACCTGGGAATACTTTTTTTTCATTGGTACTTCTTATTTTACTCCAACTTAGTTCAATCTTCTCGTCCGATTCACTAAACACATGGTATAATAACGGTAAATCCCCCGTAAAAATACCTAATCCTTCAATAACTATGCTTATCGAATCATCTGAGTGACCTGGTGTGTGAAGAATATAACCTGGTATACCTAATTTTTCAAAGAATGTGTTTTTATTGTTTTCGTTCAGTATATTTTTAGGATTGACTATAATTTCTTTGTATTCTGGGTACTTTTTCATGGATTTATTTGCGCTTTCAAGAAAATCTAATTGAGTTTTACTAATGACGATTTGTACACCTGAGGATTGTATCTCTTGAGCAATTCCACAGTGATCAGGATGAAAATGAGTAATGATTAAATGATGAATATCCTTTAAATTAATTCCACATTTTTTCAATTGGTTCTTCATCATTCCAAATGTACCAGGCAAGCCCACATCTATTAACAGATACTTATTTTGGCAATATATCGCATAATAATTCGTTGAACCATATCCAATATTTACAACATTCATTTTTTGCTCCTCCCTTTTTATTTTTTATAATTGTGAACATAAAGATCACCTACAACTTTTGCAATAAGATGAAATTGTGCAAATGATTGATATACATCATTTGCCCATTGTATCAGCACCATGTCAAATTCATTTTGTTTAAGTCCTCTTAAATCTGTAACGGTTGAACGTCCTCTTTCTAACTCGGGTAGTGCAGGGATTAATTCTTCCAAATGAGACATTTTGTATTTGTCCAAAGTATTACTTAATTTAGGTGTTTTCGAAAAATCCCAATTCACATTTTTTTCAAGAATTAAATACAGTCTTGTGAGATGAAAATTGTTGTTCCAAGTCCCATGAACTTCTGAATGTTGCAAACAATGTGCATCAGTATAAATAAATTGAGATAGACCTGTTACATCATTTGCAATAGAATTAAAAACATCGAAACATTCAAATACTCCACCTTTGGTATTAGATCCACAAAATTGACACCGCCCGAAACGCTCCAACTTCACACCCTTTTTTTGTGCTTGTCGCTCTATATCTTGCATAGAATCACCTCTCATAAATTATGATTATCGTAGAAAGTTTCATCCTAATGCTTATCATCATATTTTTGTAAATTAATATTGATTTAGTAAATAAAAAAATATTTAATTTCTGGTAGTTTTTTTAAACTGATGAAAAGTGGTATAGCTGTAAATGTTAAAAAACCAGTTAAAATTATAAGTAAAAAATGAATCTATACCATCCGACATATCACCTACAAATAATTAAAAAATAGCGTGTTTCCATATGCGATTTATACATCTCCTTTTAGACATGATAATAAACATGATGTGATTTATCTCCAAAATTATCGTAATCTATGACGTCTGGTTAGAGTCAATAAAAAATATAAAAACTTTTTTTAATCAAATTTTGAGATACGTCTTTACGTCGTGGACTACAAATCATATTAACACCTGTTAAAATTAGGAAATCATTATATCTTTAATAAGTATTTTTCTTATATCAAATCTCAAAATCTTGTAATCATAAGGATGAAGCTTCACCTTCCTCATACCTCTCTTATAGTTATTAAGTAAGGAATTAATCTCGTATATTGTTATAAGCATTCAAAATGACAGAAATCTTTTCCTTTTGAAATTTTTTTGGTTGTTGCTTTTAAAATCTCTATGTAACCCTAAGAGTTGATTCGATTCAGAGTTAGTCTGTGTGACGAGGTAAGTATTTCATTCGTTGGTCATTTTCTTTGTTAAGGGCGGTCTATTTATTTTAAATAATATTTTATTATTTTTTGTTGACTCTAGCCTAACGTCATAGCTTACTATGATCTTGGAGGTGATAAAACATCATGTTTAAAGTAAAGGAAGTTTCAAAAATCGTTGGTGTTAGTGTGCGCACACTTCACTATTATGACGACATTCAACTTCTTGAACCAGAAACAACGACGTCGGCTGGGTATAGAATTTATACTGATCAAAACCTTGAAAGGCTGCAACAAATTTTATTTTATAAAGAAATGGACTTTAGCTTGCAGGAAATAAAAAAAATTTTAGATAGACCTAACTTTGATAGAATAAAAGAGCTAAAAAATCACAAAGAAGTGTTAATTAAAAAGAAAAAACGCATTGAGGAAATGATTAAAACAATTAACAAAACGATAAATTCAATTGAAGTAGGAATAAAAATCGAAACCAAAGAGTTATTTCATGGCTTTGACAAGGAAGAAATTAGAAAAAATCAAGAAAAGTATGTGGAAGAAGCTAAAAAAATGTATGGAGAAACTTATGAAAAATCAGTACAAAAAACTAAACATTATACGAATGATGATTGGAAAATCATAACTCAAGAATCAGACATTATTTATAAGAAGTTAGCATCTAGAATGGAATTTGGTCCTAATGATGCGAAAGCACAGGAAGCTATAAGCGAATGGAGACAACAGATTACAAAATATTATTACGAATGTACTATTGAAATTTTTAGAGGGCTTGCTGATATGTATGTTGCAGATAAACGATTTACTAAACACATTAATAAACACAAAGAGGGTTTAGCTAAATTTATGAATCAAGTTATGCACATTTATTGTGATGAGCATTCAGAGTAATCTAAGGATATATAAATCTTAAGTTAGGAGTAATTTTGAATGAATACTATCGTGTATGATACGTTGAAGCAGTATGAAAAGTTATTTGAGCTTCCAATGGGAAATAGAGATGATTATTACAGATATGAAATAATGAAACCTTTCGAAAAATTATGGCAAGCTATTCATGTGCCTTTGAAAGCAGACATGGCTGGCGGGTATGATGTGGTCACCTTTTCTAAAATGAATGGATTCCTTGATTTAAATCAAGATACGTTAGCTGAGACTGCCATAAGCATCCTAAAAAAAGAAGATGTGATAAAAAAAACAAAAAAAGTTTTAACTGAATGTATAAATTTCAGCCACCAATTCAATCTAAAAGTAAATAGTGAGGATATAAAACTAGGGTTCTTTTTGGCAGATCCAGAAAAGTTGAAATTGCAAAAAGGGTACACTGGATTTGGTGGCATTCCTGGATATATACAAATTTGTATTTATCCTAATAAATATAACCTAGAAAGAATACCTGCCGTTATTGCACATGAGTTTCATCATAATATTCGCTTTTCTTATTTTAATTGGGATCATATGAATGTATCTGTGGGTGATTATTTAGTGATTGAAGGGTTGGCAGAAGCTTTTGCAAAAGAGTTGTATGGAGAAAAATTACTAGGACCATGGGTTACTTCAATTACACAGGATGAGTTAAATTCATCCATAAATATCATTAACGATGCTCTTGAAGTCAAAGGTTTTGAAAAAGTAGGTAGTTATATATTTGGAGATGAAATAGCAGAAAAGCAAGGATTTCAACCTATGGGTTTACCTCCCTTTGCCGGTTATGCTGTAGGATATCAGGCTGTACAGTCATTTATGAAAAACAATAATGTATCTATTTTAGAAGCTACTTTATTGAAAAGTGAAGAAATACTAGAAAATTGTGGCATTTGGAAAAAATAAAATAAAAGGTAGCAACTATAAAAGGTTTGAAATTTGGAACCTTGAAAATTGGATGCTTTCCCAGTTCACCTATCTATTGGTTATCTGATAGTATCCACAATTCTAATAATAGAGGCACTGGGGCTAGTCCAGTAGTAGCAGAATCAAAGAAAGATCAAGTACTTCATTCACAACCTTTATAGGAAACAGTAATATAAATGATGCAATTAAATCTGATGGAAAAAATTGAAAATGAGAATCTTTAAATGATTTGGTGGTAACATACAAATAAAAATAAAGCGGTAACTAATTATTAGAGTCACCGCTTGCATATTCCAAGCAAATTTTAAATTATATTCGAGTTTATTTCAAAGTATAATAAAGTGCGAAATGTGAGTATTAATTTATTCTGATGGATAACTCTGTGGATCTTGTATTCCCATTCTTTCTTCAATTAACATTTCTATATCTGTTAATTTGCCTAACTCTTCTAATTTCTTTTCTGCTTCTTTTTTAGTTTCAAAAGGTTGAATTTCCATAAAAAACAGACCATCTTCATCCTTTAGTACTCTTGATTCATAACCAATCGTATGCAGCGTTTCTTCTGACCTGGCTGCTAAATGTCCTTCAACAAAAGACACAGTTCTTAATGAATATGTTTTCTTTTCCTCATACTTTTCATCTTCTTTTAATGATATTACTAAACTTGCAGGGTCCTTTCTTTCTTCTATCTTATATTCCACAGGTCGGTCAAACTCAATTACAAATCTCATACAAGAATCATCAAAAGTGATAAGTTGATAAATATCCTTCACATACTCACTTTCTAGTATCTTTTTGAAGTCCTCTTCAGCTGAAAAATTTCTAGCTCCACAAATCTCAAAGGTCATGGCATATGGATTCTCATCATATCTTACTTCATAAGCTGGTACATCATTCTGCAACATATCATCTTGTGAGAAATTTATAACAATATTTTCGTATCCGTCTTTTTCAAAAGAATCTATTTCACTTATATCTGTCCCGTCTGTTATTGTTCCACCTTCAGATGTACCATTATTAAATTGAAGGACCTTTACTAATTTCCCCATATAAGGTATTTTTTCTAGTGATTGGCCAAAAGTAGGTGATATGTTCACACTCGCCGTTAATAATGTTAAACCTAGAATAAAGCTAGCACATATATTTAGAAACTTATTTCTACTTCTTTTATACATTTTAGTTCTTCCCCTTTCGATACCTGTTTGTACGACTTGATTAAGTTCTGAAGGAATTTGGATCTCTTTGTATTCTTCTTTTAATTCATACAAATTGTTTTTATCCATATCATTTACTCCTTTAATGTAATATTCATTTCGTTTAATGCTCTATAAAGTATAGACTTTATAGTACTGACTGGTGATTCTAATATTTTCGCAATTTCCTCTAGCTTCATATCCTCAAAAAACCTTAAAATAATGACTGTCTTCTGCTTTTCATTTAGTTTGTCAATCGCTTCTTTTACTTCTACCTTTTGCTGAAAATTGTCATTGTTAAAATGACTTGTATTTTCAATGAACTTCATGTCTATTGCTACTACCTTTTGATTCTTCTTTATAAAATCAATACATGTATTAATCAAAATTCTAGTTAACCAAGTGTTTTCATATTGAATATTTTTAACTTTATGATATGAAATATAAGCTTTATATACTGTTTCTTGAACTATATCTAAAGCATCATCCTTATTTTTTACATAGCTATATGCAATTCTATATAGCTTTTCTTGGTTTTCATTTATCAAGGACAGAAAACTATCTTCCCTCTCTCTGAGTAATTTATTTTTGCTGAAACCAATAGCCATTTTTACACTCCTTTATTTTGTTATTGAAATTTCAATATTACTAATTAGACTGATATTTAATTCATATAGTCTCAAATTTTTATTTAAATAGGGTTTGTAATTATTTCCACACTTATTTTGCCATTTCATATTAGATAAAATAAATCTGCTATCTAAAAAAAGTTCATTCAGGAGAAGTAAGAAAGATGCTATTTGAAAGTAGAGGCGTGTTTATAGGTTAGGTAGCATCTAGTAAAGGAAGGAGACTTCAGGCAACAATTAAAATATGAAACTATGAAGTAATTAATAAATTTTCAGTCATTTGATCCCACATCGCTGGAATAATTACAAATTCATATCCTTCTTTTTTAAATATTGGAATCAATCGATTCACTGCATTTACAGTTCCTGATAAATTTTGTATCCAATGTCCCGCACTGTACATTTTTTTGAAACATATGGATTTTTATCAACACGAACCCCAAGGAGAAAAAATATTACTTGAGCAGTAACATAATAGCATCTATTTAAGCCTTTCGTATTTATTCAACTTTGTTAGATATAATGTTCTAATTTCAATCAATTTATCCATACTTATTGAAAAAAACTATCCAAAAAAGATCGGATAGTCAGTAAAATACTTTCGTATAAGAAGATGTGAAGTCCATGAAGTGTAACATGAATTCATATCAATATTGCTAGTAGGTAATCGTACATATGATGATATTGTTCAAATTAGTGAATGATCAAACTTTATTCAAAACCAACATTAAATAAGTTTCATATTCAGCTGAACCCTACAATTTGAGTTTACATAAAATAATGATTAGATATATGGAAAAATTGAGAGGAGTAAAAAAATGAATTATATTTCTACACAACAATCACTTTGCAATTATTTTGCTTCAATTATTGGTGGATTTACCATACTACCTGTGACACAACAATCACCTTTTTGCACCATTGGATTATCTCAGTTCATACCTATAAAAATGCTAGGTCGGCCTGCTATTAACTCGACTATGGTAACTGATGCTTATTTTGATTTTGAAAATTTTGATTCACAAGGAAGAGCTCTTATTATTGGGCGCATACCGGTGTTAGAACAAAATATCCCTGCTGTTATTAACGCTTTATCTAGAGAAGGGATTGTGTATAAAATTGTTAGAGGCTATCCATTTAGTGAACCTACTCTTCCAATCATCTATGTTGAGAAAATTGAAAATCCTATTACATTTGCAATGAAATTAATTCCGGCACTTAAAACTTTACCTATAATTCCTCCTTATTATCAAAAAACAAAAAATAACTCAAAAATAAAATACTTATGTAATCAATTCAGTGAAATTGTAGGAGGCTTTTTAATACCTGTTCCACTACAGCAAAATTTCTGTAGCATTGGATTATCTCAATATCATTCGATAAAAATATTAGGTAGGTTTGGTACACATTCACCTACACTTACCGATGCAATCTTTAGTTTTGTAAGTTTGGATTCACAAGGGCGAGCCCTCAATATTGGACGTATACCTGTACAAGAACATGAAGTCTATGAATTCATGACTATGTTGTCAAAAGAGGGCATCTTAAGTACTCTCGTTGAAGGTTTTCCACATAGCGAACCCCAGCTTCCATATGTTTATGTTCAACAAATTGAAAATCCTATTATTTTTGCAAAGAAAATTAATCGAGCAATGAAGAATGTACTTAGATGATCCCCCATTCAAAGAATAATTATTGAACAGTGCATACAGAAAAATAATCAATCTTTTCTTCAAAGTGATTCTATGAGGTCACCTCTTGAGATACAAGTATCTTAGGAGGTGATTATTTTGTTTAAAAAGAATGAACAGTAAAGTATGTCGAAATAACTGGTACTCTTTGAACAGGTTGAATTAACTCAATGTAAGATGTATCCTTTAGAATAGGTATTTCAGAAATCAACAATAATAATGTAAATACATATTAGTTACTCGCTTTACATCAATTTAAAGGAAGTGCATTAAATGAAAGCATTGACAATATTGGGGTATGGTGATACAAAAAGCAATTTAAAGTTTCAGGAAGTAGATAAACCAACTCCAAAAGAAAATGAGGTACTCATAGAGTGCCACGCGGCTAGTATTAATCCTATTGATTATAAAATTATACACGGGGAACTTAAAGCGATAAGTAAGTTAACATTCCCTGCTCGAATCGGATTTGATGTTAGTGGACTAGTAGTAGCAAAAGGTAAAAATGTAAAAGAATTTGAAATTGGAGACGAGGTATATTCGAGAACACCGAACCCTGGAACTTTTGCTGAATTCATTATGACAGGGAGTTCCTATGTAGCTCCAAAACCGAAAAACTTAAGCTTTAAAGAAGCAGCATGTATTCCACTTGCAGGGATAACATCTTTACAAGCATTAACTTTGGCACAGATGAAAAAAGGAGATAGAGTACTAATTCATGCAGGTTCTGGGGGAGTGGGATCATTTGCAATTCAATATGCCAAGTCAAAGGGAGCTTATGTGATTACTACAACAAGTACAAGCAATGTGAGTTGGGTAAAAGCATTAGGTGCGGATGAAGTTATTGATTATAAAAAACAAAATTATTTGGAAATCGTTTCAAATGTGGACATTGTATTTGAGACATTAGGTGGTCAGTATACACTAGATGCATTTAAAGTAATTAAAGATAAAGGAAGAATCGTTAGCATTGCGGAGCATATAGATCCTATTTCTGCAAAAGAAATGGGGATAAATAAAATATTACGAATTATCCTTGGTTTAAAAGAAAAGAAACTGATGAAATTAATTCGATCTAAAGATGCTTTTTATCGCTTTGTAAGGTTAGAAACAAATGGAAAAGATCTTAGAGAAATTACAATGTTAATTGAAGAAGAGAAGATTAAACCAATCATTGATACTGTGTATAGCTTTGAAGAATGCATTACTGCTTTACAAAAACAGGAGTCGGGTCGTGTTAAAGGAAAGTTAGTTATTGAAATTAAAAAATAGTGGATATTCCCCTCAATACATACAAATTACAAATTTATAGTTATTTCTAAAAGAAGCAGTAAATCCTTCAAAAAATAATGGAATTACTGCTTTTTAATATGTGTAGATTCAGATCGAGTTTTTCAAAAATGACCTTTAATAATAGTGAACATAAATATAATCTTTGCAACTTTTTATACTTTTAGTTCGTCTAAAAAATGATTACACAGTCTAAAAAATGATTACACAGTCTAAAAAATACTGTTATATTTAGGAGGTAACACAAATGAAGCACTGGGTTCTTCTTTTATTGTTAATTATTACTAGTGTATCTGTTGCTTGTTCTAATGATGTTAACAACAGTGAAGAGGGTACTATGAGTGAAGAAGGTTATATTATTAGCAAAGACAAGGATAGAATTCTTGTTGTTGGAGGTATTTCTCAAGAAGATGTACAATCATATTCCGTTGAAGATATTTTAAATGGAAAGGGTAGTAGTGCTGTTTGGTTTTATATACCTGATGATTTGCAAGTAGGCGATTTACAAGTAGGTCAAAAAGTAAAAGTATGGTTTAGTGTAATGGCAGAGTCATATCCAGGGCAAGCTACAGCACAAAAAGTAACAGTGATAAATGAATGAGTAAAATTTAAAAACTACTTCCATCTCCATCAAGCAAAGATATAGCTACATCCCAGAATGGAAAAAACTGATTTCTACCATATAATTAGCAATTTCCTTTCTGGGTGTATTGAAAGAAAAGATACTAACTAAACATGGTGAAAGGAGTTTGTTGTATTGGAAGATTATTATTGGGATAACAAACTGGAATATTTAAGAAACACTAGAGATTTATATTATAACGATGACTATTTAGAGTTTCTAGTGAATTCAGTTTGGAAGATTTCTAAACCCGTACGTATTATTGATTATGGTTGTGGATACGGCTATTTGGGAATTAAACTATTACCTCTATTACCAAAAGGTTCAACATATAAAGGCATCGATAAAGGGCAACAATTGATTAATAAAGCTAAGAGTCTGTTTCAAAACCTTCCATATGATGTTGAATTTATTGTAGCTGATGTGACTGAGATTGAATTAGAAAGTAAGTATGATATAGCAGTTTGCCATGCTTTTCTATTACATATGGCTGACCCCAAAAAAATGTTGCAAAAAATGATCAATTCAGTTATTGATAAGGGCAATATTATATGTTTTGAACCACACTGGATTTCCAATATGTCTTCATATCATCTTAATAATTATGATCAATCAGAAATAATTCAGCTTGGGTTTCTTCAAAAACTGTTTGAAAAAGATACAAAACGAAATGGCAAAGATGGAAACATCGGGATTAAACTACCGACATACCTAAGTGAATTAGGTGTAAAAAACATCGATTGCCGAATTAGTGACAAAGTGAATTTTCTTGATTATAACACTATTCAAACAGATAAGCAGAGTTTATATGATTCACTCAAGGAAGAGGGTTTAGGTTCATCTCCTGCTGAAAAAGAAGAATTTATAGAAGCTTTAATAGAGCGCGGAACTTCATTTGATGAAGCACAGGAACAGTATGAAGCAGAACTACGATTTTCTAAAGTATTCAACATTGACTCATCTTTAACTTATGCTCCAAATATGAAAATTACTTTTGGAGTAGTAAAAAATAGGGAGTAAACAATTTCCATCGACATTTGTTATTGATACAGAATTAAGTAGCGGTAAAAAATGAACAACTCTGACAGGTTTGTGTCAGAGTTGTTTTGGTATTATCAATGTTAAAAGGGTAGATGATAATTTTCATTTTAGATAATTATAGATACTTGAGGAGAAATTAAATATGATGGAAACAGAATATTTCACTTTACATAACCTCTCTGATGGCGTGTATGCAGCAATCGCTAAACCTGGTAAAGGAGCATGGAGTAATGCAGGGGTTGTGGATTTAGGGGATGGGTTACTTATTTTTGACTCATTTGCTACTCCTTCGGCTGCCCAGGAGCTAAGAATACAGGCTGAAAAGATGACTGGTAAAAAAGCAAAGTATCTGATAAATAGTCATTACCACATAGACCATGTGTTTGGAAACCAAGTATATATGGATGCAACAATTATTTCTACTTCTTTAACACGTAAATGGTGCAAAGATCAAAATGTAATTCACGATGTCTCGAAAGAACAAAAAGATATGGAGGAATACCTTCAAAACCTTAAAAACCAGATTGATACAACAACTCATCTTCCTTTGAAGAATAGTTTATCAAATCAATATAAGGAAATGTCTAAAGTCTTAGAAGATTTACCTTATATGGAAATTGTATTACCTTCACTTACCTTTGAAAAAAATTTGGTTATATACGGTTCAAATCGGAAAGTGGAGTTACATTGTTTGGGGGGAGGACACTCACCTAGTGATACATTTATGTACTTACCTGCGGAAGAGATAGCTTTCATGGGGGATCTTGTTACTGAAGAACTACATCTACCTATTTATAATCCAGAAGAATTTATAAGTATTTTAAACAATATAAAACAAATGGAGGTTAAAACTGTTATACCAGGCCATGGAGGAATAGGAACACTAAAGTTATGTGATACAATAATTAATTATTTATCATATATGATAGGAACGACAAAGGAAGCACACAGAAACAAAGTGTCCTTAAATAAATTTATATCAGGATTCATCATACCTGATGAATATAAAAACTGGAGCGGTACTAATTGGCTAAATGGAAATCTTTCAACTATTTATAACTTCTATGTGAAATAGAAAATATTTTAAAAATATTTTATTCCTTCTTTAAATGATAAGGGGATGATGAAACACATTAAAGTAAAATTCTACTTATTCTACATGTAGATATGATTGATAAAACTCTATTATCAGGATTTCCTCTAGCAACAACAATTCCCTTACCTACATCGATAATAGTACCTGGTAAATTAAATCCAGGCGTAATTCTTTGTATATCTTTTCCTATCATTGTTTTTAAAAAGTTAGTAGTTTTATTTTCAATGCAACTGCATTCACCATTACTTTTTTTGATTGGCTTTAGTTTTATTCTGTTCTCAATATTATCTATTACGCTAATATCATTATCTAAAAATCGAATACTTAAAATATTGCTTATCGGAAGAACTTGATCTGTAGAAAATAATAAAAAGTCTTTTACGTCACTAATTTCTTGAAATACAAATTCATCGACAGTATTAGGAATAATTAGTATTTGCTGAGCACTAACCCCAACCAACTCCTTTAAAACACACTCCATTGGGCACACACAACAATCACAGAGGTTTTCATCGAAAACACCCATATACTTTACCTTCTTTCATGTTAAGTTAAAATATTATATGAGTTTAATTGAAGGTTTGATTGGACTTTTGCCTGTATAACTTAATTTCATGATGTTCTCCACGATTTATTGTTTTTTCCCCATTCTGATTTCAAAAGTGAATAAATAAATGCATCGTGTGGTTTATTGTGGTAGAGGTATCCTCTTAATAGACCTTCATTAGTAAACCCTAACTTTTCCAATAATTTATTTGATGCTACATTATCAGGAAAGGTTATTGCACCTATTCTAAAAAGATCCAACTCTTGAAATGAGTACTCCAAAACTTCTGTAATGGCTTCAGCAGCAATCCCTTTGCCCCAAAATGAAGGATGCAACTCGTACCCAATCTCAGCTTTTTTACTCCCAGTGTTTAGGTTATTTAGTCCAAGTGTCCCTATTAATCTATTGAGATCTTTCATAAGAATTCCCCATCGTATTCCACGACTTTTATTGAATGTATTCTCAAATAAATCTACTATTTTTGTGGCTTCTTCAATGTTTTTCAAACTGTTCATTCCATAAAATTTAGTAACCTCATCTTTGGACATAATTTCATAGTAACTTTGTATGTGTTTCTCTTCTATTTTTACTAGACCCAATCGTTCTGTTTCAAGTTGTGGAAAGTTCATTAAGATCCCCATTCTTTAATTTGATAAATTCAAATGTATTTTGTAATCAGTGATTATTATATTTTACACCTCAAAGATATAGTTTGAAAGGACTAGTTGTAAAAGAGAATAGATAAAATAGGTAAATAGTTTCCTAATATTAGTATGAATAGAATATATTAAGTGTTTTGCTTATCTTCTAATATATAAACTAGAAAATAAACTTTATGAAATGGAAGTGAAACTATTGAAAAAATATCTTACTAGAATTTGCATAATATTTTTATTAATGAGTCAATTAACAGTTCCAGTTTTTGCTAACTCATCTGCTTATCCTGATACAAAAGGTCATTGGGCCGATAAAACGATTACTTGGGCTAAACAAAAAGAAATCATTAGTGGTTATCAAGATGGAAAATTCCATCCAAATTCACAAATTACTGAAGCAGAATTTTTAGCTCTATTGTTTAGAACTTTGGAGGCTGATGTACCTAGAACTTGTAGTGGACAAAATTGGGCAGAAAAATATTACATATATGCTTGGTCTAATGACTACCCAATAGAGGGAATATATAACAGACAAGTGAGAGATGAAATCATCGATCGCACAAAGGTTGCGGAAATATTAGCTCGTGCAGATGGACAAGAAAAAAGTGGTGCTGATGCTATCCAATATATTCTAGATCAAAAATTCAGCGAAGGCAAAACCTCTGCCACAGTAAAAGGATATGCAGGTAAAGATACCCTAACAAGAGCTGAAGCTATTCAATTTATCAAAAATGCGCTGGATGAAGGAATTAAAACTGATGAAAAAAAAGTAGTACATACTCCATCTCAGCCACCTAGTAATAATGAAGGTACTACTGAACAAGAAACTACCCAAAAAGGATCTTTTAAGATAAGTGCGTATGAACAAGAAGTAGTAGATTTAGTAAATGTAGAACGAGCACAGTACGACTTACCTCCATTGAAAGTAGATAAGAAGTTAAGTGAAGTTGCACGTATCAAGTCTGCCGACATGCAATCTAAGGAATACTTTGATCATACAAGCCCAACTTATGGTTCACCATTTGATATGATGAGAAGCTTTGGAGTATCTTACAGATCTGCTGCAGAAAACATTGCTTATGGTCAAAGAACACCACAGGAAGTAGTGAATGCTTGGATGAATAGTAGTGGTCATCGTAAAAATATTTTAAGTTCTAGTTCTACTCATATTGGTGTTGGTTATATAGAACAAGGAAATTATTGGACTCAAATGTTCATTGGCAAATAAGAAGTAATGAATCATGGCATGGTCCTGATTTTTCGAAGGATAAGTAGGTAAAGATACGCTGACATGAGCAGAAGCTATTCAATTTATCAAAAATGCGCTGGATAAAATGTGGAATATTAAAATCCACCCTATGAAAGGTTGTATGAAGTAGGGTGGATTTTTTTCTTATTGATATTTTTTTAGTGTTGCTTCTAATTTCATCGCTAAAGATATATTTCCTTTTACTTTTAATTTTCCCATCATAAAAGCAGTAGTAGCGTTTAATTTTCCATGCATCAATTTAATTAAGTTTTTTGAAGATAGTTGAATGGTACACGAAGGGTCTTCAACTTCACCTTCTTTATAAGTAATGTCCCCGTTTGACAGTTCAATTACATAAGTGCCTTCATCTTCTCCGCTCACATCGAACTGATAGACACACTCCATTCCTTCAATATGTTCTGGATTAGCTTTCACTTTTTCACATAAATTTTGAAATTCTTCTTTAACAGACATCTGTACCTATCCCCTTTTTCTGTGGTTTGGGTTCTTATAACATATAATATGCAACATTGAATTTGGATATCATTCTTTTATATGTAAATCCCTATTATTTAGTATAAGTTATTCTTTATCATTAGACTACGAAAATTACCAACATAAACTCTAGGTTGAGTGATTTGTATTGTTTTTCCCATGGTATAATATTCATAACTACATTAATAACAAGGGGTGAAACATTGGAAATTTTAAATGATAAAGTCATTTATATTTCTCTATTTATTTTAATCATACATACCATTGAAACACTAGCCTATGCTGTTCGTCTATCAGGAGCAAGAGTCGGTTTAATAGCATCCGCTCTATCTCTTTTTAATCTGATGGTTATCATTTCAAGAATGGCAAACATGATGCAACAGCCTTTCACAGGCAGTTTAATCGATACAGCTCCATCAACGAATACGCTAACATTTGTTGAAAGCCAATTTAGAGTAATCATAGGTGCTTCAACTGTTGGCACGGTTATAGGCATTTTTTTACTTCCAACTTTTATTGCTTTATTTTCGAGAGCAATTATACACTTATCTGTTCAACGAGGTTCGATTCCAGCTTTTTTTAAAAATGTTTCAACAATTGACCATATAAAAAGAGGTATAAATCATACACACTTTCCTGGGAGGTCCTATCTAAAAGGAGTCACATTAAAAAATATTCCCAAAAGATTATTCATGATTAATATGGTAGTCACTGCAATATATACAATCGGTGTTCTATCTGCTTTATACGCAGCTCTATTAGTTCCAGAAAGAGCATCAACTGCCATTATGGCTTCAGGATTAATTAATGGTATAGCAACAATTCTGCTTGTGGTTTTTGTAGATCCTAAAATATCAGTACTGGCTGATGATGTTATAAATAAAAGAGGTAGCTATACAAAATTAAAAAATGTATCAATCATGATGGTAATATCAAGGTTATTAGGTACATTGCTTGCTCAAGTGATATTTTTGCCAGGTGCAAAATATGTAGCTTGGTTTACTAAAATTATTGCTTGATTTCTCATTCAAAATAAAGGAGATAAACTATGGCGACATGGAATTTAACGACTACAAACCAACATGTGTTAATATGCAATGGGGGCAGTTGTAAAAATGAAGGCGCAGAAGAATTAACGCAAGCGATTAGAAATGAAATAACAAATAGAGGATTAGATCCATATATACATACAACTAGAACACTTTGTAATGGACGATGTGAGGACAAATGTGTCGTGATTAGTTATCCAGATGGTATTTGGTATAAAGGTATGACTAGTGGCGATGCTTCGATTTTCATTGAATGTCTTGTAACAGGGCAACTGCTAGAGGGAAAAATCAGCCATACTTATAATGGTGAATCTTTTATACCTATAAAAGGCACTAAAGTAGGAAAAGTGAAAGATGAGGAGACTGTGAAAAAGGTTTCTAAAATATTTTAGTGAGAGTTAACAAAGAATACATAACAAGAGGTTTTTTTCAATACGTTTTTTATGTTTTTATGTTACATTTATTATGAAAGAGGTGTGTTGAGATGTCAGTTTATGAATATTCAGTACAAACAATTAAAGGTGAAGAAAAATCTTTGAAAGATTTTGAGGGGAAAGTAATATTGATAGTGAATACTGCAAGTAAATGCGGTTTTACACCACAATATAAACAACTTCAAGAGCTTCATGAAAGTTATAGTGAGAAAGGATTAGTTGTATTAGGTTTCCCATGTAATCAATTTGGTGACCAGGAGCCTGGTGAAGAATCTGATATTGAGAGCTTTTGTGAACTGAATTACGGTGTTACTTTCCCGATGTTTGCAAAGGTTGATGTAAATGGAGATGATGCTCACCCGTTATTTACTTATTTAAAAAAAGAAGCCCCTGGAATTCTAGGATCTAAAGGGATTAAATGGAATTTCACTAAGTTTTTAATCGATAAATCTGGTAAACCAGTAGCTCGTTATGCACCGAAAACAGATCCACTAGAAATGAAAAATGAAATTGAGAAATTATTAAGTGAATAGATATTTTAAGCAGAGGCCGATGATATATCGGTCTTTTTTTTGTTTAATTAACTGGTATTATACTAAATGATTATTTTGGTCAAAGTGTACAATCTTAGTCTAAAATGATGTATACTTAAAATAATTATTCTAATGAGGTGATGAGATTGACAGTAAGTACAGAAACGGCTCTTCGAAACTTAGGTGCATCTGACTTAAAGATTTCAGCATTAGGTTTGGGTACATGGCAATTTAGTAAAGGGAATGGATTCGTAGGTGGTTTTTGGCCAGTATTGGAAAAACAAGAGATTGAAGAAATTATTCAAATTAGCCTAAGAGGTGGTATCAATTGGTTTGATACCGCTGAGGCTTATGGAAGAGGGAAATCAGAAGAAGCACTGGCTGATGTTTTGAATGGTTTAGGAGACGAAGCAAAGGATGCATTGATTGCAACGAAGTGGTGGCCTGCTCTTAGAACAGCAAAATCTATTAAGCAGACTATAAATCAAAGACTTCAATCGCTTAAAGGTAGAGAAATTGATTTGTATATGGTTCATCAACCTTTTTCCTTTTCTAGTGCTACCGCTGAGATGAATGAGATGGCTATTTTATTAAAAGAAGGAAAAATAAATCATGTTGGTGTTAGTAATTTTAATGAGAAGAAATTGAGAGAAGCACATCGTGCATTAAAAAAGCACGGATTCCCTCTAGTATCCAATCAAATGAAATACAGTTTATTAGATCGACGTATTGAAAACAATGGGGTGTTGGATGCGGCGAAAGAGCTTGGAATTACCATTATTGCATATTCCCCACTCGAACAAGGGATATTAACAGGAAAATTCCATAAAAAACCTGAGCTCACAAAAAATATAACTGGTCCTCGTAAGTATCGCTCAGGATTTAAACCATCGGCAATGAAAAGAACGCAGCCGTTGATTGATTTACTTGATCAGTTAGCACAGGAATATAACGTTACAACAAGTCAGATTGTTCTAAATTGGACGATCAATTTCCACGGAGAAACGATTGTTGCCATTCCGGGAGCAACCAAAAAGCACCATGCTGAAGAAAATGTGGGTACGTTATCTTTTAAATTATCAGAAAAACATCTTGCTGAAATTGATAAGGTTTCAAAAGAAGTTTCTGTTAAATAAGAATCTGTTCTTAGAGATTGAATCCCGGCGATGAGTCGGGATTTTTTTATAAGTCACTTCATCAGATATACAACACCATCATAAATCAACTTAATTCCTCCAATTGCTGATAGAGCTAGAATCGTCGTTTGAAAATGATTTTGTGGTATACGAGGTAGAAATTTGATGCCTAACCAAGTTCCAATTAAGATCGCTGGGATCATCCAAGCATTAAATATTAGTGTTGTTGGAGTGATAAGTCCAAGATAGACGAAAAACGGGATTTTAATTACATTTACTGAAAGGAAAAACCATGCGCCAGTCCCAATAAATTCATTTTTCTTTAATCCTTTAGTTAACAAGTAAATCGCCATGATGGCACCTGCTGCATTTCCAACCATTGTTGTGAAACCCGCTAATATGCCGAGAAAGTTTAGAAAAAGAGAAGACTCAGTAAAATTGGATTGAAGCCAGCTTTCAAGTTTGTTTTTAGAAATGTGTAAAAAGATAAGAGTTAATATAATAATCCCTAGTAAAAGAGATAGTTCATCATCTGTAATAGATTTTAAAACAAAAAAACCAATAATGATTCCACTAATCACCCATGGAATTAATTTGATAAGATACTTCCAAACTACCGTTCGTCTATAGTAAATAACGGCTACGATATCAGCTGCAATTAACATAGGTAGTAAAATACCGACAGATTCCTTGGCTGGAAAGATGGATGCTAGTATGACAACAAAAAAGATTCCAGCACTGGGTATCCCCGTTTTTGAAAATCCAATTAATAAAGCAGCTAGGATAGTTAAACATAATTGAAAAATAGTTAAATCAGACATAGTGAATTCCTCAATTCTGTTATTTTGTTGTGACAAACTTCGGCTCCAGTTCATTCTTGAACTGGCAACTACCCTTCTGTCTTTGACTAAGGCTCGTCAAAAGACGAGTTTTCTTTAAAAGTTACTATAACACAAATATCAAAAAATGGATCTTTACATATGTATTTTTTGTTATGAAGGATAAAAAATGGGATAATGTGAGAACGATTTACTTAGGTGAAGACAGGAGGTTTGTATGAAATGAGTATATTAAACATTAAACAATTAGAAAAAAACATGGGAAATTCGGTATTATTTCCTGCAATAGATTTAGAGATTCATCGTGGAGAAGTAGTCGCTATCCAATGTAATAGAGAAGTAGGTTCAAAGTTAATACAATTGATGATCGGTGAGTTGCCTGTGTCTAGTGGTGAGATATTATTTTTTAGTAACCCATTAAATAAAAATTTTAAGAGCTTAAGCAAAAGGATTGGCATCGTATTTGTAAATGAAAATTTGTATGAAAGACTGACAGCAAAGCAGTATTTACATTTTTACAAACAACTCTATGAAGTAAAAATAGACATCAATCCAATCCTAGAACAAGTTGGTTTATTAAATAAGTCGAAAGTGAAAATTAGTAGATTGACTTTTTCAGAAAAGAAACGTTTACACTTTGCTCGTGTATTGGTCCATCAACCTGACTTGATTATTTTGGAAGAGCCTGATCAGAATGTAGACATTGAAAGTAGAATTATCATTCAGAAAGTGATCAATGAATTTGTTTCTCAAGAAGGAGCTGTTTTGATTACGACTAGTTATCTTGAGAGTGCGATTATGATGACAAATCATATATACCATCTAAATGATCAAGGTTTGAAAAAATTGGAAGTTATGGATGAGGAAGATAATGTGAAAGATGAAAAGGAAGAGAACTCAACAGAACCCAATATTTCTAAAGAAGATTCAACAACCCCTTCTAATATGCAGGTTCGTTTTGAAAAAATTCCAGCCAAAGTAGACGAGAAAATCATACTGTTTGACCCTATGGAAATTGATTTTGTTGAAAGTAGTGAGGGAATATCCCATTTACATGTTAAGGGTGAGGTGTTTCCCTGTACATACACTTTAAACGATTTGCTCAGTCGACTTCAACCGTTTGGCTTTTTCCGTTGTCATCGTTCATATATTGTGAATTTACAAAAAGTACGGGAAGTGATCACCTGGACACGGAATAGTTATAGTTTAGTTTTAGATGATTCTAAAAAAAGTTCAATTCCATTGTCAAAGGGCAAATTGACTGATTTGAAAGGCATTATAGGGTTTTAATCAGTATAAATATACAAAATTTTGTCGAGTTGAGTCATCGTGCTAAAAAAGGATATAATACCCTTGATAAAAGAATTAAACTGGGAGGCGGACTAATGAATCAACAAATCTCAATTATTGGTGTACCTATGGATCTAGGACAAACACGCCGTGGAGTTGATATGGGCCCTAGCGCAATTCGGTATGCTGGAATTGTAGAGCGTTTGCAAAATTTAGAATATGATATTAAGGATTTAGGGAATATTGAAATAAGCCATTTAACAGATGACCAGGATGATGTTAACGATAAAGATCATAATTTAAGAAATTTACAGGAAGTGAAAGAGGTAAATGAAAAACTAGCTTCTTCTATTTCAAATGTAATTTCAGAAAGTCGGTTTCCACTAATACTAGGGGGCGATCATAGTATTGGAATTGGAACCATTGCAGGAGTTGCAAAACATTATAACAATCTTGGTGTTATTTGGTTTGATGCACATGGAGATTTAAACACTGCGGAAACTTCACCAACAGGGAACATTCATGGAATGTCATTGGCTGTAGGTCTTGGCTTAGGTCATGAAAAGCTTACAAGTATTGGAGAATTCACACCAAAGATCAAACCTGAAAACATAGTCATTATCGGTGCGCGTTCTCTAGACGAGGGAGAGAAAGATTTAATTCGCGAAAAAGGAATTAAAGTGTATTCAATGCATGAAATTGACCGCCTCGGAATGAGTAAAGTCATGGAACAAGCAATTGCCTACATTTCGAAAAATACAGATGGTGTTCATTTAAGCTTAGATTTAGACGCATTAAATCCTCATGATGCACCAGGCGTTGGAACACCAGTTCTTGGAGGAGTGTCTTATAGAGAAAGTCACTTAGCAATGGAAATGTTGGCAGAATCAGATATTGTTACATCTGCTGAATTTGTTGAAGTGAATCCAATATTGGATGAGAGAAATAAAACAGCGACGGTTGCTGTAGCATTAATGGGTTCATTATTTGGTGAAAAACTAACATAATTGCGTATTTACATTGGATATCAAAATATTGCGTTAAGTATGAAGAGAGGACTGATGATATAAATGACAACATCAAAAAATATTATTGAAAAAACAGATCAATTAGGAGCACATAATTATCATCCACTTCCGATTGTCATTTCAAAAGCAGAGGGAGTATGGGTAGAAGATCCTGAAGGAAACAAATACATGGATATGTTAAGTGCTTATTCTGCAGTAAACCAAGGACACCGCCATCCAAAGATTATTCAAGCATTAACAGACCAAGCCAATAAGGTTACATTAACTTCAAGAGCTTTCCATAATGATCAATTAGGAGCTTTTTATGAGAAGGTTGTAAAACTAACGAATAAAGACATGGTGCTTCCTATGAATACAGGAGCAGAAGCGGTTGAAACTGCTGTTAAAACAGCACGACGTTGGGCTTATGAAGTGAAAAAAGTGGCAGATAACCAAGCAGAAATTATTGCTTGCGTTGGGAATTTTCATGGTCGTACGATGACGGCAGTTTCATTATCATCAGAGCCTGAATACCAACGTGGTTTTGGTCCGATGTTGCCAGGTATTAAACTAATTCCATATGGTGATATTGAAGCATTAAAACAAGCGATTACTCCTAATACAGCTGCATTTTTATTGGAACCTATTCAAGGAGAGGCAGGGATTGTGATTCCTCCTGATGGTTTTTTAAAGGAAGCAGCCAATGTGTGTAAAGAAAGTAATGTTCTCTTTATTGCAGATGAAATTCAAGCTGGTTTAGGAAGATCTGGAAAGATGTTTGCTTGTGATTGGGATAACGTTGTACCAGACATGTATATTTTAGGAAAGGCACTTGGTGGAGGAGTATTCCCAATCTCATGTGTAGCTGCTAATAAAGATGTTCTAGGTGTATTCAATCCTGGATCTCATGGATCTACTTTTGGTGGAAACCCACTCGCTTGTGCGGTATCCGTAGCAGCACTTGAAGTACTTGAGGAAGAAAAACTAGCGGAACGTTCTTTAGAGCTTGGAACGTATTTTCAACAAAAGCTAAAAGAAATTAAGAACCCAATGATAAAAGAAGTTCGCGGTAAAGGATTATTTATCGGGGTTGAACTTAATGAACCAGCAAGATCTTATTGTGAGGAACTCAAAGAGAAGGGGCTTCTTTGTAAAGAAACACATGAAAATGTAATTCGATTTGCACCTCCATTAATGATTTCAAAAGAAGATCTAGATTGGGCGATAGAAAAAATCATTGCTGTTTTAAGTAAAAGTGAAGTGAAAACGAACTAACTTTCAAATCAATGTATAATAAACAAAAAAACAAGCTGCGGGCACAAGGTTTAACCTTTTGTTCGCAGTTTTTTATGTTCTATTCATCTAAAATAGTGCTCCCTTCAGCCCCAAATATACTCCTTTTACCTTGATTTTAATGCGAGTGTCCTTATATTTAGCTAAACTGAACTCAACAAAGCGATTCAAGTACCCGCTTAAATCATAAACAATAGAAGAGGAGTTCAGAACAATGAATAACATTATAGAAGTCAAAAATTTAAGTAAATCATTTGGTAATAAAATAGCTTTAAAAAATGTATCATTTAAAGTAAAAAAAGGAGAAACATTTGGTTTTTTAGGTCCGAGTGGATCGGGGAAAACAACTACGATTAAAATGTTAACTTCACAGCTACTACAAACAACTGGTGAAATAAAAGTTTTTAATCAACCATTAAAAAAACAAAAAGATCCATCCTTTATGAAACGGATTGGTATTTTAACAGATAATAGTGGGTTGTATGATCGTCTTACAGTTTATGATAACCTAACACTTTTCTCTCAGCTTTATGATGTAAATCAAAAGCAAATTAATGAAATTTTAGAAGTAGTAAACTTACAAAATGATAACAAAACACAAGTAAAAAAGCTTTCAAAAGGTATGAAACAAAGAGTTACATTAGCACGAGCAATGCTGCATAAACCTGAGCTTTTATTTTTAGATGAACCGACTTCAGCATTAGACCCTGTAAATACAAAACACATACATGATGGGTTAAAACAGCTTAATGAACAAGGGACAACAATCTTTTTGACAACACATGATATGATGGAAGCGGAACAGCTTTGTGATCGAGTGGCATTTTTACATCAAGGAGAAATAAAACAGCTCGATACACCTCAAAATTTACGAATACAATATATGGACTCTTCTGTTACCTTGCTACTTAAAGATAATCAACGTATTGTTGTGAACAAAGATGAAAAAGGAGCAAAGGCTATATATCAACATATGAAATCTGGAGAAGTGGTTTCGATTCATTCAAACGAACCAACGCTTGGAGAAATTTTTGTACAAATTACGGGGAGGGAATTAGCATGACATTTTCATTGAAGAGAGTATACGCCATTTTTACGAAGGATTATAAAGATTTATTAAAAAATTCTTATGTATTATTTACTATTGCTCTTCCTATATTTTATGCTTTGTTGTTAAACCGTATAGGTGACGAGAATGCTACCTTCAATTTACTGCCGATTAATCTTGCATTGGTTATTACAGGTGCTTTCATACAAGCTGCCATCGTCGCTGAAGAAAAAGAGAAAAATACATTACGTGGTTTGTTATTATCTCCCGCAAGTACATTGGAAATATTAATTGGAAAAAGTGTTTTATCAGCAGTTGTGACGGTATTGGTCATTCTAATCTGTGTTAAATTAGGTGGTTTTGTCATTGTATCACTTTCTCTATTTGCACTAATGATCTTTTTAAACTTAATCATTTACCTTGCTGTAGGAACAATGTTAGGGTTGCTTTCAAGAACAGTGATGGAAACTTCAATTATTGGAATGCCTTTCATGTTGGTTTTCGGAATGATCTCTATGTTTAAACCGTTGTTTAAAAATGAAATGCTTTTAAATGCGATTGAGTATTTACCAGGAGAGCAGTTTGCTGCTGCATGGATGACAATAAGTGAAGGTGGTCAGTTTGGAGATATAACAGGGGAGCTGGTTGTACTAACGCTATGGGCAATTGTTGCAGTTGTAGTCACATTTATTACTTATGGAAAACGTCGTTTTGATAAATAGAAATAAAATCACACATATTATTGAAATAACTAATGATAATGAGTTGAGAATAGCTATTTTAAGGGGAGAGATTATAGGATTGAAAAATCTATGGATGGCAAATATCGGATTAATACCTTCTTTAATAGTTGGATATTTTGGGATATTTATTAGTGGAGACTTGAGGAGAACATAAAAAAAAGGAATCTAAAGGTGTCTGTTAACTTTAACAGACATTTTTTTGTGAAAAATTTTAAAAATTTGACATTTATCCACCAACGTAATAAAATGAATTTAACGTAAAAATAAAATTTTTACGAAAGGAAATGAATATGAATTTAGAACATAAACCTAAAAAGAAGCTAATTACAGATGTAGATCAAATTCTGATGTTAAATCATCCACTTAAAATGGAAATCTTACAGCAATTAACTGAAAGTCGCTCATCAAGTGAAGTTGCCAAACTTATAGGAGAACCTCCTCAAAAAATTAACTATCACATTAAAAAGTTAGAAGGGGTAGGTCTCATTCAAAGGGTAGGACACCGTAATGTACGTAATTTGGTGGAAGTGTTGTATGAAACAGTTGCTGAGCAATTTGTGTTATCAGATGATTCAAAAATAAATAATAAGTTAATTCAGCAAATGAAGGATCAAGGTTCGTTAAAGTATTTGTTTGAAATGTCAGAACAAATGAAACAAGACACAATGAAATTAATGAATGTTGTAGATGAATCAAACCATGTACCAAGTGCTACACTTGATTTTACAATAAAGCTTTCAAATGAAGAACAGAGAAAACAGTTTATCGATGACTATGTGCAGATGATTAAAAAGTTAGTTTCAAAATACAATGCAAATGGAGATGAGTCTAATGAAGTATTTCAAGCGATGATTGCTTTATACCCTCACATTAAAGAAGGAGATGAACAAAAATGAGTAAGATTTTTGCTGAAAAGATAAGTGAAAAACCTAAAGATAATGTAATCCCTTTTCCAACAGAGAAAAATCACACGAATCAAACAAAACGTTGGCAAGTTGGAAATGAGGATAATGAAGTGATTATTAAACAAGTATCTTCTGGTTTTGGTGAAAGTCAGAATCTGAATATGAAGATGATAGCGTAGGAGGGAAAAGTATGAGTACAATTCCATATGTTGTTGAGCAAAGCAAAAATGGAGAACGTTCTTATGATATTTATTCAAGACTTTTGAAGGATCGTATCGTAATGATTGGTAGTGAGATTAACGATCAGCTTGCGAACTCTGTTGTAGCTCAATTATTATTTTTGTCAGCAGACAATTCAGAAAAAGATATTCAAATGTACATTAACTCACCTGGTGGCTCTGTTACAGCTGGTATGGCTATATTTGATGCTATGCAGCATGTAAAATCTGATGTTAGTACAATGTGTATGGGGTTAGCGGCGTCTATGGGTGCATTTTTACTAATTGGAGGAGCAGAGGGGAAACGTTATGCACTTCCAAATAGTGAAATTATGCTTCATCAACCGTTAGGTGGTGCTCGTGGTCAGGCTTCGGACATTGATATACATGCCAAACACATTATCGAAACTAGGAAAAGAATGAATCAAATTATGTCGGACCGCTCAAAGGTTTCAGTGGAGGAAATGTATAACATTACGGATCGTGACCGTTTCTTTTTTCCAGAGGAAGCAAAGGAACTGGGATTGATTGACCATATTCTTGTGAAATAAGATCGAAAGCAGGAGGTGCTCGTTTGAAAATATTGATTATTGGAGGTACACGATTTATAGGGAGATATCTAGTATCTGAAGCTTTAACTAGAGGACATGAGATTACGTTATTCAATCGAGGAAATCATCATCATGAATTTGCTGACGATGTTGAGCATCTGATAGGTGATCGGGAACATCAGTTAGATGTTTTAAAAAATCGAAAGTGGGATGCTGTGATTGACACATGTGGATATGTTCCAAGAGATGTTTATCATTCCACCCAAACTTTAGCAGATCAGACAGATCATTATACTTTTATCTCTAGTATTTCAGTATATAAAGATTGGATGCCAGAAGGAATAGATGAAAAGTATGCAGTTCAAATTTTATCTAAGGAAAAAGTAGAAGAAATTACTCGAGGTACTTCAGGTTTCATTCCTGAGTATTATGGAGCATTAAAATATATGTGTGAGAAGGAAGCAGAAAATACATTAGGAAATAAGTTGCTAACGATAAGACCCGGTCTAATTGTTGGTAAATATGATTATTCGGAGCGACTACCTTACTGGGTAAATAGAGTAGATAACGGTGGAAAAGTACTAGCTCCAGGAGATCCTCATCAAAGAATTCAATTCATCGATGCAAAAGACTTAGCATCTTGGAATTTAGACATGATAGAACATAAAGAGACAGGTACATTTAATGCAACAGGTATAAATAGAAACTTAACCATGTTAGAGTTGCTTGAAACGTGTAAAGAAATAACCAAAAGTAATGCAGAATTTTATTGGGGAAGTGAGCAGTTTTTATTAGAAAACGATGTTAAACCTTGGTCAGATATGCCGTTATGGATTCCAAGTAATCACCCTTTACAGGGCGAAGAAAAACCTTGGAAAGGTGCAAATTCTTTTAATATCGATAAAGCACTAAGCAAAGGGCTTACTTTCCGCTCATTGAAAGAAACAATCGGAGACATTCATACGTGGAATCAATTAAGAGAGGTTGAAATTAGCAAGGCTGGTATAACCTTGGAAAGGGAAC
Source organism: Chengkuizengella sediminis (assembly GCF_010078385.1). Classification (NCBI taxonomy): domain Bacteria; kingdom Bacillati; phylum Bacillota; class Bacilli; order Caryophanales; family Paenibacillaceae; genus Chengkuizengella; species Chengkuizengella sediminis. The sequence continues at coordinate 427,074 of NZ_SIJC01000004.1, read as the reverse complement.
AACAATTATTGAAGGAATTAGCTAAATACAGTGCATGAACTCTTTAACAATTATCAAAATGATATTGACAGGATATGAATTTGTCCCTTATAAAGATTAAGTAGATTAGGTTTAAATACAAAATAGTAAGAAAGAAGCCATCTCTTTGAGATTGGCTTCTTTTAATTAGATCTTTATACTCTGCAGTCTACAACAGTATGTAAATATTTACGCTAAGTTGTTTAACTTTTCTAAGATTTTACATTATATAATCAAGGGCATCTTGAAATAGTTTAGGAAAATTTTCAGGTAAGGAGTGCCCCATACCTTCTTGTATAATTAACTTACAAGGGATATTTTGATCTTTAAGAACATCTACTATTTCCAATGCTTGGTCATAGTAAGGATCTTTGTCTCCAGTAATAATACAACCTCTATTTGTAAGTGAAGTAAAAGGGTGATACATGTTAGTCAAGTCTAATGTGCATCACCCTTTCTTTATAATGGCTTTTTTACGATTTAGGGTTTCAAAATGTGTACATGTACTAATCAACTCGTCTATACCATTACTAATTACTAACATATAATATATTAGCAAATAGATTAGGAGGTGATATGAATGAGTAGATTTGAAGTAACGGTATTAGTACATTTTATCCATTTAGTTATTGTATTAGATAGAGGTTCTAGTTTCTTCCGTCTACTGGATAGAATGACCACTGGTAACAGTACTTGATAGACTTAACTGGGAAGTTGAATGTACTGGATTCATATGCTGAGTACTTTATAGATCTATATTGGACATTGGACTTCCCTCTTTTATCATTCATTTTGTTCCATCAATAACAAGGTCTGCTCTATTTTGGGGTATATGTTTCTCAACATAAATATCTTCTGCTATCATCCAATTGCTTTCCCACATATCACATCCTGCCCATCTCTATCAAGACCTCTATCGAGGCGTGTTTCTCTCGAACAATCTACCCATATTTTAAAATCATATTTTTCTTGGAAATAAAAATCGTCCATTTGCACTGTGGTTACATTAGAGCACTGTCTTTTTAATTTGTTAGCAAATGTCTAGGAATTTAAGTCCTTCTACTAGTTGTTTAATAGGGGTATATTGACCTTTCAATGTGGTAAAATTCATATGATTCTCCTTCTATGCCTATGAATTATTCATTGATCGATATTCTTCTTCTAAAATGCTCATTAATATTGCATCATGATACAGATGATTATAATATAATCGATCTCGCTGAATACCTTCTCTTTTAAAGCCTAACTTTTCATACACATGAGCTGCACGTTTGTTAAAAGAAAAGACCTCTAGTTCAATTCGATGTAAATTTAAAATACCAAAACCATATTCTAACATCAAAGAAATAGCTTCACTTCCATAACCTTTACCTTGATTTTGTTCAACATCTATGGCGATTCGTATATTTGAGCTGCGGTTTATCGTGTCAATATCCTGTAAAGCAATATCTCCAATAACTTCATCCGTTTCTTTTAAAACAATGAGTAGAAGCACTGAGGAAGAATCTTCAGCTTTTCCTTCTATATAACTAGAAATTTGTTCTCTAGTATAACTTTTTTGAGTTCCTGTAAGTCTCCTTGTTTCTGAATTGTATAACATTTGAAAGTAGATTTCTGCATCTTCTATATCCAATGGTCTAAGATAGACTTTATTACCTTCTAAAAAACGTATTGCTTTCTTTTTTTGTGTTTCCATTGTATCTTCCTCCTATTAGAGATAATATGTTTTCAGTAATTTGTATTCAACAATATGATATTACCTCTTTTATAAAAGCAGAAAGCCAGCTAAAAAGCCAGCTTTAATAAAAATATTTCATTTTAAAATTCTTGTAATTAATTGTTTTGCATTCTCTTGATCGATATTTCTTTCATGAATGGCATTTAACAAGGAACGCCAGGATGGAAGTAAAATATACTCAAGCCCTGGTATTGTCTTTTTGTTTAGTTCAATCAAAAATTCTCCAATACGATCGATTACTTTATCTGAAGGCAATTCACTCAATAGCTTGCAGCAATCCAATTTCACACAAGCATCAATTCCAACCTTAACCGCTGCTACTAGGGCTTGGTTAGGATTGTCTTCAAATAAAGTGGCTGCACCCTCCATTCTATCAATGATTCGTTGTTCCATCTCATTGCGAATCAATAAGTACAATTTTATTTTTGATCCAAAATGATGATAAATCGCTCCAGTTGTGACATTAGCCTCTTTAGCTAATTGTGAAATATTGACCTCCTTATATTCTTTTCTTTTAAATTCTTCTATTGCAATCGTGATCAATTGTTCTTTAATCGAACCTGGTATCGGAATCCATTCTTTCATAAACAAATCATAACATAAATACTTGATAGAATAAATAGATTATGATATAACATAATTAAGTTATGTTTTTAGGAAATAATGTTAAAGGAGAGGTTGGTATGAAATTAGCTTTTTTAGTGCAACCCGTGGAAAATATGAAGGAATCACTGAAGTTTTATCGAGATCAATTAGGATTCGAAGAAGCATGGCGTGAAGGAGATCACACGATGGCACTTAAAATGCCTGATACAGATGTACAGTTAATGATTGAAGATGATGAATTGGGTTTGCCTCCTGGCGGGTTATTTTTAGTGGATAGTGTGGATCAGTTTTTTGAGGAAAATAAAGATGTCTTAACCTTTGTTAAAGAGCCAATGGATATTCCTCCGGGTAGATACGCAATATTTAATGATGTTTCAAACAATGTGATTAGAATTCTTGATTTCACGAATGATAAATAATGATATACATAAGAGGAACGCTTGCTTTCCATATGGATTGTAAGCGTTTTTTTGATTTTCAAATACCTTAGCATACTAATTATAATAAATGTACAGAAAAATTGGAGGTTTTAGGGAATGGGACAAAACAAATCATCGATGTCGAAAGAGAAACGTGCATTGTTAGATGACCTAATCAAATGCATTGAAATTCCAAGTGTCAGTACGGATAGTAAATATAAAAATGATATGTATCATTGCTGTGATTACATAAAAGCATATTTATCTAGAATCGGATTTGAACATGTTCAAAATTTAGATGGAGGAGGATATCCAGCTATTTATGCAGATTGGATGCATGCAACAGGAAAACCGACGGTGCTTATTTATGGGCATTATGATGTCCAGCCTGCAGAATCTTTAGAAGGTTGGTTATCTGATCCTTTTCATCCAGAAATTCGGGACGGGCATCTTTATGGTAGGGGGGCAACGGATAACAAAGGACAATTATTCATGCAGCTTAAGGCGCTTGAAACCCTTTTTCAGCAAAATCAACTTTTACCTGTGAATATTAAGCTAGTGATAGAGGGTGAAGAGGAGATTGGAAGTAAAACAATGCCTGAGATTATAGATAAATATAAAGCGCATTTATCAGCAGATTTATTAGTTGTTTCTGATACAGGTTCATTACAGAAGGATGCCCCAGCTATTTGCCATGGGTTAAGAGGCATGATCGGGTTTGAATTAACGGTTCAAGGTCCTAATCGAGATTTGCATTCTGGGAGTATCTATGGAGGAGTGGTTCAGAACCCGATTTATGCATTAGTTCATTTATTAAACTCGATGAAAAATGACCAAGGGTATATTACAATTCCTGAATTTTATGAAGATGTAAAACTCCTTACAGAATTAGAAAAGGATACACTTGACTCCATTTCTTTTTCTGAAGAAAAGCTTAAAGAGGATATTGATGTGACACAACTCTTTGGAGAAGATGGGTATTCTTTTTTGGAAAGAGTTTGGACCAGACCAACATTAGAAATCAATGGAATTGAAGGAGGTTACCAAGGTGAAGGAATGAAAAGTATTATTCCAGCAAAGGCAAAAGCCAAAGTAACTTGTCGTTTAGTTCCAAATCAAAAGGCAGAAGAATTAAAATCTATCATTGATAAACATATCAGAGAAAATACACCTGTAGGAGTAAAAGTAGATATAGAGTGGAATAAATGTTCAGATCCATTTTTTATTCAACCAGACCACCCTTATATTTTAAAAGCACTAAGTTCATTACAAAGTGTATTTGACAAACCGGTTCAGCTGATTCGGGGCGGGGGGACTATCGCTGCTGTTGAAATGATGAATCAAACACTTGAAATACCTGCAATATTAATTGGCTTTGGTCACTCCACATCAAATGTACATTCTATTAATGAGAATATGTCTGTTGAAAAATTTGAAAAAGCAATAGCAGCACTGAGCAACTATTACTTATCTTTAGGAAAGGATATTATTGAGACCAATGATTATATTAAATGAAATAGATTTAAAGCGATATAAACCTGAATACCTGCAATCACTATCTGAGTTTGAGTTGACTAAAGAACAAGAACAGTTTACCTCATTGCCAATGGATAGGTTAGAAGCGACACATGAGCGACATCCTATTGTTATCGTAAATAATAAAAAGCCAGTTGGTTTCTTTGTATTACATTCAAGTGACAGAGTAAAAGAGTATACGGATAATACGAATGCTATGTTACTAGCAGCATTTTCTATTAATTACTTTCAACAAGGTAGAGGATATGCATCGATAGCTATGAAGCAGTTGAAAGTTTTTGCAAATCAAGAATTTCCTGATTGTAACGAGATTGTTTTGGCAGTGAATAAAAAGAATATTGCTGCTCAAAAATTGTATGAAAAAGCGGGGTATATTGATACTGGTCGAAGAAAGATGGGGCCAATTGGAGAGCAGTTGATTTTAAGTTATTCTGTATAGTTAGGTCTGTCCATCCTAACCATATTTGATCAATTATCTAAATTTTTAAATGAAAGTGGATATCTATAAAATAGGAAGTTTAAAATTTTAATTAATTTAATGTGATTGGATGTTCAGGAGGAGTTTTAATGTCCTCCTAAACATATGTGGTGAACCAATTCATTCCGTAGGTTCAAGCATCTTACGATTATCTCTTACATGTCTGAATTTGGACAAGTTTTTGTAAATTTCTACGCGTGCGCGATTAATCCCGCCAATAGGTTGATGTTCCAATAATACATGACCTGGTGAAAAGGACATATCCTCAGCTAACTCATCTCTTTCTTTCGTTCGGAAGGTTTGCTGGGGTATTTTTATAGTTGCTACTTTTATAAAAGGAGAATCTGTTTCCTTCCACTCGACACCTGCATCTTCAACTGGCATTTGAAGAGGATCTTTTTGAAGTTGAATCATAAAATCAAAGCTGGCCTCGTGTTCTCTGAGATGGTTTTCAATATTATCTGTTAAATATGTATTCGTCAACTCATTTGGTAAAGAACTTTTATATGTTGATGTTGGGATAATAGAGTATTTAACAACATTATTTTCACCAAACAAATAGGGGGTTGTGCTCCAATAACGAATATCTAAAGGGGAAGTATGATTTTTCTTTCCTTTGTTAAGTTCTTTGATAATATGCCCTTTGCCAGTTAACATGAAATTTAGTAACAATACGAGAGGGTTCCATTTAATCGCATAGTAAACCGCATCATGAAATAACTTTGCTGTCCCAAGTGGCATGGTTGGATGACTCATTAAAACAAAATCTTGCGTTTGTTTTTCCTCTTTAAGATACTTTTCTCCATCCACATCCACTAATTTAATGGCAAAACCACGAAAATCTTTCTTTTTATCTGGTTGTGGTGTTCCACTAGCATTGGAGATTCTGACCCATGCGGAATAAGTTTTTTCTTTTTGAAAAAGGCCAACTTTAAGTTCTTCAGGAAGATTTGATGAAATTTCAAATTCAGCTTTTAATAAGGCGAGATGTTTAGGATGAGCATCTCTTTTTGTATTTCCTTTTTCATAACTTTTTTCCATTTTTCCTTGTAATAAAGCTTGCATTGATTGTATTACTGATGCTTCATCAGCAGGAATAGATTCAAACTTTGTTGGTGAATATGTATTTTTCATAACTTGACTCCTTATATTTGAAATAAGTTTATTATGACTGAATTATTTTTTTGTTAGTTATTAATAACTATTATATAGATTTTATTTTATATGACATTTGTTTTATTTTCAATCTTTTTTTGGGAGCAGAGTATAGTCATGCATAATAATTGTATTTTATTCCACATATTATTTGTATGTTATAAAAATAATATGCTAAAAAGATTTACCTCTTATATACTCACGTCCTTTTTTGATAATGTTATAATAAAATTAAAGCAGGAAGAATATACCTTTAGTTTAATTTATCAAGATTAGTAGCTTAGTGGAGGTGAAAGATATGAACAAAAATGAAGAATTGATCCATAAGCTTTACACAAGTTTTCAAAATAAAGATTTTAAAGCGATTCGATCATGTTACCACGATGAAGCAATATTTGCAGATCATGCATTTCCTAATTTAAAGGGAAAAGAGCCCAGTGCAATGTGGCAAATGTTGTTTGGGAATAATGATCAAGTCAAAATCACCTTTGACAGCGTGCAAGCAGATGACTCAAAAGGGCAAGCTAGATGGATTGCCAAATATCCCTTTTCACAAACAGGTAGAAACGTAATAAACGTTATTAAAGCTTCCTTTGAGTTTAAAGATGGGAAAATCATTCAACATGTGGATGATTTTGATTTTAATAAATGGTCACGTATGGCTTTTGGCCCGATAGGGTTTTTAATAGGATGGACTCCATTTTTTAAAAAGAAAATACAGAAAACAGCGGGTGAGAGACTAGTTAAATACATAGAAAAACACTCTGAGTATCAAAACTAGATTAAAAATCCGCTACTTTATTCAGTAGCGGATGAATTTTATATTAGATATCTTCACTAGGTTGAAGAATAGCTGGTTCTCCAGGGTGATATGGATATTTAATTCCAGCCCCTGTGTTAAGCAACACGACCTTCTCATCTTCCTTAATCCAGTTTTGTTCTTTTAATTTTTTAGCTGCAGCGAGATTAGCAGCTCCTTCCGGACATACGAATAATCCTTCTATCGAAGCGATTTCTTCCTGACATTTTACAATCGTCTCATCATCAATGGCTATAGCACATCCATCTGTTTCATAAATAGACTCTAAAACTAAGAAGTCACCAATTGCCTTCGGAACGTTAATACCGAATGCTAACGTATCTGCATCTTCCCACATGACGGATTCTTTTTTATTTTCTTCCCAAGCCTTTACGATAGGTGCACATCCTGTAGCTTGAACTGCAACAAGTCGAGGCATTTTTTCACCGATCCAACCGATTTCTTTAAGTTCTTTCAATCCTTTGTAAATACCGATAATTCCTACGCCACCACCAGTTGGATAAAGAATTACATCAGGTACTTCCCAACCGAGTTGTTCTGCGATTTCTAATCCCATTGTTTTTTTACCTTCAATACGATATGGCTCCTTTAAAGTGGAAGCATCGTAGAAACTATTTTTTTGAACTGCTCTCCCTACAATTTTACCTGCATCACTGATTAGTCCATCAACTAAATATAGCTTTGCACCTGCAATGGAAGTTTCACTTCTTGTGATTTTTGGTGCTTTAATAGGCATAACAATGTTAGCTTCAATACCAGCTCTAGCTGCATATAAAGACCAGGCTCCGCCTGCATTTCCATTTGTAGGCATAGCTAGTGATTTCACACCTAGTTCCTTTGCTTTGGATATTCCTACTGCAGCTCCACGAGCTTTGAAACAGCCTGAAGGAATCGTTCCTTCATCTTTTAATAACAGGTTCGGTATACCTACCTTTTCTCCTAAATTTTTAAGAGGAATCAAAGGGGTCATTCCCTCACCAAGTGAGACTATATTTTCATCTGACTTCACTGGAAGAAGCTCACGATAACGCCATAGGCTTGGCTCTCTTGTAAGTAAATCTGCCTTACGCCACTGTGTTTTCAGCTTTTGTAGATCATACTTTACAAGCAAAGGAGTTCCACATTCACATAATTGATTGACTTCATCAACACTATATGTTTTATTACATTTGGGACATTCCAAATGAGAGACAAAACTAGATGGTTTACGTTTAGACATTATTTTCTCCCCCTAACGATATGAAAGTATATATTAAAAATGAATATCCAGAATATTCTTTATTCATCATAAATGATATTTGATGATTACAAAAATAGTTTATTATTATACTTAAAATAAGTATTGTTTATGGGTGAAGATCAATACAGTTATACGAATTGAATTTCATTCTATATTGGGTGAAATTTTGTAACCTTATAGATCGAGATGCGTATTGATTATAAATACTTATTTTTAGGTAGTGAATGAAAAGACCTTGCTTAGATTAGAAAAAGATTATTTTTAAGGAGTGAGATTCATGCGAAAGGTCATGATTGATGGGATTGTAAAACCACTAGTTCATGGTGGAATCATATTATTTATTACGTTTATTATCGTATTATCTGTTGGTGAAATCCATTCAATAGGAAATATTACTTTTAAAGTTGCTATTATACTTATAATACTGGCTATTCTTACATCTGGGACAGCTGTAAGTGGAGATCGTATGAGGGCCAATTTTGCCTATGAAAGCAGGGAAGAAAAGAAATCGAGAATGAGATGGTCAAAAAACTTATTGTTGATGTCAATTCCTAGTTTTGTCGTATGGATCATTACTTAATTAACCCATTCTGATATATTACCTCTTGCGGAAGTAATGCTTCAAAGTCACCATATATTTCATGAAGTAAATAAAGGAGCAGTAAGGGCGCACATTAGCTACTTATTGTGAAGGAAATGATTATCAATAAATAAATATTTATATAGAAGTTCCAGCAACAATAAAGAGTCTCAGTTATGTGGCTCTTTTTGTGTCACACGTTTGCAACTGTATAGTGAGAGGGTAATAACACCTATTTATTTCACATATCCGCATTCGTACAATCAAAAAGATATTAAATAACATAATATAATATCAAACCCATAGGGGCAACCTCTAATAATGGTTTTTTGTACGAATGTCTAGGGATAGCAGTTCAAGAAAATGGATTAGATGGTTCATAAGATAGAATGAAAGATATAAATGAAGAAGAGGGACCCTATGGGTTTAAAAAATAAATGAAGGAAGACATACAAACTTTCCCGTTTTAGATAATAACCCAAGTGCTGGAATTTGTTGCATCCAGAAGGCATTTATGCGATGATGATGGTTTTGAAATTTTACAAATTAAAAAGTCTGTAAATGAGAAGAGGAATACAATGATAGAAGCTAACAAAGCAAAGCAAACATTAGAAGAAATGTTAAAAGAAGCAAATGTGAAATTTAATGAACCTGATTGCATTCAAATATGGGAAGTTTTTAAAAAATTTTCAAAAATCAAAGTAAATTGTTCTGACGATGCTATGTTATTTCAATGTGGGGTTTATGATTTTACAAGAGAAGAACTATTTAGTTTAGGATATGTAAGACAATTCATATTTGAAGTAGATGGTGAGTATGATTATATGGAGCAATTAGAAATAACAATTTACTTTAAACCCAATAAAGAGTTAGAACAATTTGAAAGAGATCTGTGGACATATGATTGTAATTCTAAAAAAGAGTTCTTTAGTTTAGTTGAAAATATGAAGGAATTTTATATTCCAATTGAAAAATATACTCCGATGAAATTTGAAATTGAACAAGAAGAAGTTTAGATTTTTAAGCACTTATTGTAGTGCTTTTTATTTTGAACAAAACCAACAACATAGATAAATAAACAGCTAAATCCATGAAATGGATGAATTAACAACATATATAATCTTTCAAACATGTGATGATGAATAGTATAATGAGAGGAACATAAAGATGAACCTCTAAGGGAGATATAATTAAAAAAGTTTTGTAGCTTTTGAATTAAGATAAAGGTAGGTGTGAAAGTGAAAATATTTCATACAGCGGATTGGCATTTAGGTAAGCTGGTGCAAGGTGTGTATATGACCGAGGATCAACGCTATGTATTAGATCAGTTTATAGAGGCGATCAAACAAGAACAACCAGACGCAGTCATTATTGCGGGAGATTTGTATGATCGAGCGGTACCTCCAACGGAAGCGATAGATTTATTAGATGAAGTGCTCCAAACGATTGTGATCGAATGCAATACTCCAGTCATTGCAGTAGCTGGAAACCATGATAGTCCAGGAAGGCTGCAGTTTGGAAGTCGAATCATGAAAGCCTCAGGTTATTACATAGTCGGAGAGTTCACAGATGATTTTGAACCTGTCATACTGAACGATGGATTTGGAGAAGTTCACTTCCATCTCGTTCCTTATGCAGAACCAGGGAAAGTTAGACATGTTTTACAAAACGATGAAATTCGTACATATGATGAAGCGATGAGAGAAACAGTAGAACGAATTCAAGAGAACATAGATCCAAATGCACGTCATATCTTTGTAGGTCATGCGTTTGTCACACCATATGGTGAAAAAACCGCAAATACAAGTGATTCAGAACGTCCTCTCTCCATGGGAGGGACGGAATATGTTAGTGCAGAATATTTTTCACCGTTCCATTACACTGCTTTAGGTCATTTGCATCAAGCCCATTATGTGAAAAATGAAACCGTTAGATATGCAGGATCTCCATTAAAATATTCTATATCAGAAGAAAACCATAATAAGATTTTCTACGTTGTTGAATTGGATGGAGATGGGCAAACAAATATCGAAAAAAGGAAATTAACGCCTAAGAGAGATATGTATACGATCGAAGGGAATTTAGAAGAAATTGAACAAATGGAGAAAAATGAGGACTATGTTTTTGTTCGTCTGTTAGATGAAACCCCAGTATTATCTCCTATGGAACGTGTTCGCAGCGTTTTTCCAAATGCAATGCATGTAGAGCGTAAATTAACGGTAACTCAAATAACTGACAATGAAGAACAGGTCGTTGAAAGATCCAAAATGGATGAAATCTCTCTTTTTAAAGCTTTTTACAAAGAGGTAAGAGGAATGGAAGTCACTGGAGAGACAGAGAAACAATTTACCAACGTTTTGCAGGAAATGTTGCAAGTAGAAGGTGAGCGAAGATGAGACCGATAAAAATTAAAATGACTGCATTTGGTCCGTATAAACAAACGGAAACCATTGATTTCACACAGTTGCAGGAACATCGCTTATTTGTGATTTCAGGGAAAACAGGTGCGGGAAAAACTTCTATTTTTGATGCGATTTGTTTTGCTTTATTTGGTGAAGCGAGTGGTCAGGATCGTAACGATTCAAAAATGCTGCGAAGTCAATTTGCAGATGATGAGTTGTTTACATCCGTTGAGTTGGTATTTGAGCTAAAAAAGCATACCTATCGTATATTCCGTCAGCTTCCTCACGTGAAATCAGGTAATAAAAGTGCAACAGGAGAGCGGTATGAGTTTTTTGAAACCACAGGTGGAATGGAAAAACCGATGTGTGAACGTTTTATTGTATCTCAAGTCAATGAAAAAGCACTTCAATTATTAGGTATAAACAAAGAACAGTTTAATCAGATTGTGATGCTCCCGCAGGGAGAATTCCGCAAGTTGTTAACTTCAGATACGGAAAATAAAGAAGAGATTTTACGTCGAATTTTCAAAACAGGATTATATAAAAATGTAGAAAATATACTCAATGAGAAGCGAAAACAATCTCAATCTCTTTTTGAACAGCAAATTAAAGAGAGAGGCATCTACATTAATAGCTTAAAAACAGCATTACCTATGAGGGACAACACACAACTGACTGAAGTTTTTGGGCAAGAGTTATATAATACATTTCAAATTTTAGATGCACTTGAGCAAGAGATTTCTTTTTATAAAGAACAATCGAGCAAAAATGAATTCAAACTTCAACAACAAACAAAAAAACTGCAAGATCTGACGGCTCAATATCATCATGCAGAAGCGATTAATCAACGATTTGATACACTCGAACAAAAAAGAATACATAAAGAAACTTTAGAAAGTCAGTTACCTCAAATGGCTTCAATGAAAAAGAAGCTAGAGCAAGCAGAAAAAACGGATCGAATCGAACTCATTGAACAAAATCGAATGGAAGCTAAAAAAGATTTTCTCTCTAAAAATGATGCAATGGAAAAAGTCAAAAACAGAAAGATTCAATCAGATGAAAAGATGAAAAATGCGATGACAGCCTATCAAATTGAGGAGCAAAAACAACCTGAACTAGATCATATCACAAAGCAGTTGGAACATCTTGGGCAATGGCTGCCAGTGGTAAAAGATTTAAATCAGAAGCAAACTCAAATCAAGGAACTTGAACAGAAAAGAGAACGATTACAACAAACTTTCAAAACTATTGAACAGCAAATACAAACCAAACAAACAGAGAAAAACAAAACCCAGAATGAAGTTAAAGTTTTTGAGGAACAGCTGCGTTCATTACCAGAAAAACAGGAGAAATTAGCAGAAAAACGAGAACAATCGATCGTATTTACCGAATATATGAAATTGAAGCTAGCCGTAGTTGAAATGAAAAAAGAAGCCGCATCTAATAAATTGAACTTTGAACAAAAACAAAACGATTACACGCAATTAGAAAAACGTTGGATTGAAGGACAGGCTAGTATCCTGGCTTCTCAATTACATGATGGGGAGATATGTCCTGTTTGTGGTAGTAAGGAACATCCTTTGAAAACCAATAGCTCTAAAGAGATTCCATCAAAACAAGATTTAGACATGTCTAGAAAAGTGAAGGAACAAACTCAAGATGAATTCCGTAAAGTTGAAGCAAAATTAGAGAACTCCCTTTTACAAATCGAAGAAAAGGAAAAAGCAGTCATTCAGTATGGTTTTCTCTTAGAACATATAAACGAAGAGTATAATCAATTTGTTCAGGTCGGGAAAAAACTAAAAAAAGAAGTAGATTTGTTAAAAGATAAACAAAACAGGTTGGATCAGCTGAAACCAATGTTGGAACAGTTGAATTTAGTACTAGATCAAAAAACTCTGGATAAAGATAAAAACATAGCAGAGCTAAACGAACTTAATACGAAATATTCTACTGAAAAAGCATTGTTGGAGCAAAGCGTTGTGAATATACCAGAGGAAGTTCGATCTCTTGTGAAATTGGAAGAAAGAATTGGACAAACACAAAAGCACAAAGCGAATTTAGAACATCGATGGAAAGCCGTACAAGAACAGCTTGAACAAACGAAAATACAACAATCAGAAGTGAGAGTGCTTTTCATAACTACAGAAAAACAGGTGCTAGAAACGAAAGATAAACTAGATAAAGCAAATATGCAGTTTTCCCAAAGCTTAGAAGAAGCGGGCTTTTCTCAAGAATTAGATTATCAGAGTGCAAAAATGACAAAGGAGAACCGTCAACAACTTACACAACAAATAGAAGAGTGGAAATCTAACCTGTCATTAGTAACCAAGCAGATAGAAGAATTAAAGAAAGAATTAAAAGATAAAAAACAGTTTGATTTAAATGAGATACAGAACGAATTAGACCAATTAAAAAAACAGGTTGAACACATTAGAGAACAATTTTATGAAGTACATAACTACGCTGAACGAGCGGAAGAAGGAAAACAGAACATTTTGTCAGTGAGTGAGAAAGTGCAGGAAGCTGAGGAGCGATATCAGTTAATTAAAGATTTATATGACGTAATACGAGGGGATAATGCAAAGCGAATTTCTTTTGAGCGTTATTTACAGATCGAGTTTTTAGAACAAATCATTCAGATGGCAAATCAAAGGCTGCAAAAGTTATCTAACGGTCAATTTCAATTGTTGCGTAGTGATCGATTGGAAAAGAGAGGAAGACAAAGTGGTCTTGGATTAGATGTATATGATCACTACACAGGACAGTTACGTGATGTAAAAACGATGTCTGGTGGGGAAAAGTTTAATGCTTCTCTTTGTTTAGCACTAGGCATGGCAGATGTGATTCAGTCATATGAAGGTGGCATCTCGATTGAAACGATGTTTATTGATGAAGGGTTCGGTTCATTAGATGAGGAATCATTAACAAAAGCGATAGATACATTGATAGATTTACAAAAATCAGGACGGATGATCGGCGTGATTTCACATGTGCAAGAATTAAAACAGTCGATCCCAGCTGTTTTAGACGTCAAAAAAACAAAAGAAGGAATCAGCAGTACAACTTTTGAAGTGAGATGAATTTCTTATAAATGAGATCTAAATTATGAAATGTAAGATTTGACACCATATGATAGACATGTTAAAATCATTTTCATACTTTAATTAAGTAACTTAAAACTTCATAATACAACTGCTCTTATCAAGAGAGGTGGAGGGATGTGCCCTATGAAACCCGGCAACCGTCAATGATGAATTGAAATGGTGCCAATTCGCACAAAGTGTAAACTTTGGAAGATGAGAGAAAGGTAAATCATAGATTAGTGAACCTTTCTGCTCATGTAGAAAGGTTTTTTGCTATCAAAATTTAGGCTGGTGAAACATCATGATTAAATTATCGAAAGTAACAAAAACATATGAGACTGGAGACAGTACTGTCACAGCTGTTCAAAAAGTAGATTTGAATATTGCTGCTGGAGAAATATTCGGAATTATTGGCTATAGTGGAGCCGGTAAAAGCACATTGATCCGTTTGCTGAATGGATTGGAAACTCCAACCCACGGAACCATTACTGTTGCTGAAAGAAATATGACACAAATTAGTGGGCGAGAATTAAGAAAAGCACGTCAAGAGATCGGCATGATTTTTCAACATTTTAATATATTGTGGTCACGAACGGTTCAGGAGAACATTTCATTTCCGCTTGAAATTGCCGGTTTTCCTAAAAAAGAGCGTTTGAAAATAGTAAACGAACTGATCAAAATTGTTGGATTAGAAGGAAGGGAGAAAGCTTATCCTTCACAACTAAGCGGTGGTCAAAAGCAGCGGGTTGGTATAGCTAGAGCATTGGCGAACAAGCCAAAAGTACTGTTATGTGATGAGGCTACGTCTGCATTAGACCCACAAACGACAGATTCTATTTTGGATCTTTTAGTAGATATCAATCAAAAGTTAGGATTAACCATCGTGTTAATTACGCATGAAATGCACGTCATACGTAAAATATGTCACCGAGTTGCAGTGATGGAAGATGGACAGGTTGTAGAGGAAGGAAATGTGTTTGAAGTATTTCAAAATCCTCAGCAATCCATGACAAAGAGATTTGTGAATCAAGTCATTGAACCCGAATCTTCTAACGAAATGATAGAAAACTTACTAGCTCTACATCCAAAAGGAAAAGTCGTTCAATTGACCTTCGTAGGGGATACAGCTGAAATGCCTCTGATTACGAATGTGATCAGAAAATTTGATGTAAGTTTTAATATATTACAAGGAAAAGTTTCTCAAACACATGGAGGAGCAGTAGGAACTATGTTTGTACATGTGGATGGGAAAACCCAAGAAGTAGAACAGGCGATAGGATACATTCGTCAGCAAAAGGTAAAGGCGGAGGTGTTGATTCATGAAGGAATTACTGCCTAATGTAGAGTGGGATAAAATGTGGGAAGCTACAGTGGAAACCATTTATATGACAGCTATCTCAGTAGTGGCTACATTTGTTCTTGGGATCATTTTAGGTATACTATTGTTCTTAACCTCGAAAGGGAATATTTATGAAAATAAAATCATTCATGCTTTTGTGGCTGCTATTGTTAATATCTTTAGATCTATTCCGTTTATTATATTAATCATTTTATTGATTCCTTTCACAAAAGCTATCGTGGGTACTATCATAGGAGAAACTGCGGCATTACCTGCTCTAATCGTAGGTGCAGCCCCATTTTATGCACGGATGGTAGAAATTGCATTAAAAGAAATTGATAAAGGGGTCATTGAAGCGGCAAGGGCAATGGGAGCAAAAATATCTACAATTATCTGGAAGGTTCTGCTGCCCGAATCTATGCCAGCATTAGTATCTGGAATTACGGTAACTGCGATTGCTATAGTAGGTTACACAGCAATGGCAGGAGTAGTAGGTGCAGGTGGATTAGGAAATTTAGCCTTTTTAGACGGGTTTCAACGTAGCCATAATGATGTTACAAGAATTTGTACCATCATTATATTGATCATTGTATTTTCAATTCAGTTTGTAGGTGACTATGTCACTTCAAAAATAGATAAAAGATAAAAAAGGGGAGAGAAACATGAAAAAAATTTTATTATCAGTTGTATTATTTGTTTTTGTACTAGCTTTAGCTGCTTGTGGTAGTGATAGTGTAGAAGGAACGAAGGGGGAAGAAAATCAAGAAGCAGTTACATTAGTTGTTGGAGCCTCTAATGTACCACATGCTGAAATTTTAGAGCAAGCTGAACCAATATTAGCAGAAAAAGGAATTCAATTAGAAATTATTACATTCCAAGATTACGTTTTACCAAATACAGCGTTAGCTGAAAAAGAATTAGATGCTAATTATTTTCAACATATCCCATACTTAGAAAGCCAAATTGCTGACCATGGTTATGATTTTGTAAATGCTGGTGGGATTCATATTGAACCAATCGGAGTATATTCACAAAACTATGAAAGTTTAGCTGATTTACCAGAAGGAGCTCAATTAATTATGAGTAACTCTGTGGCAGATCATGGACGATTTTTATCTTTATTACAAACTGAAGGGTTAATCACTTTAAAAGAAGAGATTGATACTACTAAGGCTACTATAGAAGATATTGCTGAAAATCCTAGAAATATTGAATTTATTGCAGATATCGAAGCAGGACTTTTGCCGCAAGTTTACAACATCGGTGAAGGAGATGCCGTTTTAATTAATACAAACTATGCGATTGATGCTGGTTTAAACCCAGTTGAAGATGCGATTGCTCTTGAAGGCTCTGAATCTCCATATGTGAACATTATCACTGTAAGAAGTGGTGATGAAACTCGTGCAGAGATCCAAACATTAGTAGAGGTTTTACGTTCAGAGGATATTCAAAACTTTATCCTTGAAGAGTATAACAATTCAGTTGTTCCTGTATCAGAATAAGATAATAAACACAATATTATTGCAAAATCCCCATTGGATTTATTCAATGAGGATTTTTGCTGTGTATATAACCTTATATAAAGTAATTAACATGATTGCTCTAATCAAGGAGTATTTTGGATTGGTACTATAAAAAGTTTTACAATCTGGTTCTTAATCAAACCAACTAAAATTGATATATTTGTTAAAAATAAAGTTGGTGTTCATCACATGTCAAATGTAAATTTAAAATCATATATATATTTATCTTCTGCAATGTTTATTGTAGGTAGCTCTATCGTGGTTGGCAAATTAATGGTTCAAAGTATACCTGTTTTCTTAGCTTCAGGGATTCGTTTTGGGATCGCTTCTTTGTTACTATTTGTAATTCTATACTTATTTGAAGGGGGTATTCCGAAGTTAACTAAGAAGCAGTTTTTAATATTGTTTCTTCAATCTTTCACTGGCGTTTTTTTGTTCAGCATTTGTTTATTATACGGAGTACAGTATACAAGTGCATTGGATAGTGGAGTTATCACAAGTATTACTCCAATGGTTATTGGTTTATTATCATATATTTTATTAAAAGAAAAGATGAATAAGAGTGTTATAATAGCAATCTTATTTGCAGTTCTTGGTATTTTGGTTATTAATATAACTAGTGAGGAAGGGACTACAAAAGGTTTATTACCTCTTTGGGGTAATTTTTTGATATTTGTTGCCGTGATAGGAGAATCTTTATTTACGGTGCTAGGTAAATATTTATCAAATAAACTGAGTCCACTTGCCATTTCTACATTTGTAGCTTTTTTTGGCTTTATCTTGTTTGTACCTTCTTCTTTATATGAGGCAACTCAGTTTGATTTTAGTCAGACTACTTTGATAGATTGGTTGTATGTTTTATATTTCACGATATTTGTGACTGTCATTGCATTTTTTCTTTGGTATAGTGGGGTTTCAAAAGTTTCAGGTAATATATCCGGCGTATTTACAGCGGTTATACCTGTATCAACGATGTTTTGTTCTTATTTATTATTAGATGAACAATTCACTTTAGGTCATGTGATTGGCATGTTTTTGGTGATGATATCAACCTCAGTCATATCCATACGGAAAAGACCCAGAGCGGACATTTCTTTGCTGGGTCGAAATAAAGAATGAATCAATTATCTAGAATATTATCGAGTTATTGCATAATAAAGAACATATAACCAACTAAATAAACCATGTATACAAGCCCATATGATAGATTTATGTAAACTCCAAGATATTGCAATAGCTAGAGCTGAACCAAACGTAATACCATTGGATACATAATTATATTTTTTCTCCTTCACAACCCTCATCTTGATCCTCCTAATCTAATTAATTTTAATATATACAGTTCTATACTTTAGCTTAAATTCCTTTTCCCATTATATTACTTGCGATTTATCATTGATTTTTTTAATGATCATCATTTTTATAATTAATTTTACATATTTATACGATCAGCATATGATAATAAATATTTACTCATAATATTTGCATTGGAGGTACATTCATGGATTTAACATCTTACCCTCGTCGTATTTATACAGAATTCGTAACCCCTCTCCAACACCTTAAAAAACTATCTAGTATATTAGGTGGACCTAATATTTATGTAAAAAGAGATGATTTACTTGGTTTAACAGGTGGTGGAAATAAAACAAGGAAACTTGAATTTTTAGTAGCAGATGCTTTAAAACAAGGTGTCGATACATTAATAACTACTGGTGGAGTTCAATCTAACCACTGTCGAATGACTTTGGCAGCCGCGGTTAAGGAAGGGTTAAAATGTCGTCTGATCATTGAAGAAAGAAATCACATATACAACCCAAAGGAAAATGGAAATGTCTTTTTATACAATTTGCTGGGTGCAGAACAAATAAAGGTTGTTCCAGACGGTACAGATGTTGTGAAAGAGATGGAAACAGTTAATGAAGAGTTAAAAAAAGAAGGAAGAAAAGGTTATATCGTTGCTGAAGGCGGTGGTAATGATCTAGGAGCTCTTGGTTATGTTAGTGGTTCTCAAGAAATTTTAAAACAAACTTCTGAGATGGGAATTTTGCTAGATCATATCATTTCACCAAGTGGTAGTGGGGGGACTCATGCTGGTTTAGTGACTGGATTTTATGCAAGTGGAAGCGGAATTCCTGTCACAGGTATTAACGTTCGAAGAGATAAAGCTGCTCAAGAAGAAAAGGTTTATAACATTGTGAAACTAGCTAGGCAGCGTATAGGTTTTAATGAAGAAATTCCTAGAGAAACAGTTAGAAATTTTGATGACTACTTAGGACCTGGATATGCAATTCCAACTGATAAAACCTTTGAAGCCATTCAACTGCTGGCACAAACAGAAGGTATTTTGCTTGATCCTGTTTATACTGGTAAAACAATGGCAGGGTTAATAGATTTAGTGCAAAAAGGATATTTTAAAGGACAGAAAAATATTTTATTTCTTCATACAGGAGGAACACCATCAATTTACGCAAATGCATCTAATATTTTAGAGCATAATCATCTTTATACAGTGGCATTAGTATAAAAATTTCTTTGAAAGCGAATTCAAAAATTAAATAAGGGGGGATAGCGTCATGAAAAATGAAAAAAGGCTTGAAATGCATGGAGGGGTATTCGGTGGTTTAATTCCTTTAATTATTTTAATTGCGTTCTTAGTAACATTATCCATTGCTCAAAGAGGAGGCACACAAGCGTTTTGGGCTGGTGGTTGGGTTGCTTTATCTGCTGGACTATTGTTTGCCAAAAATAAGAATCATTATATTAATGCCTTCATGAAAGGTATGTCTCAAAAAAATGGAATTGTTATCGTCGTTGCATGGATATTTGCAGCCATTTTCGGAAAAATTGTACAAGCGAGTGGTTTGGTTGACGGTATTTTATGGTTTGGATTAAAAACAGGTGCTCAAGGTGCTGTTTTCACAGTGCTGGCTTTTATTTTAGCTATGCTATTTTCCGTTGGTACTGGTACTTCTAATGGGACATACTTAGCTTTACTCCCAGTTCTTTACCCCGCTGGTGTTTTGTTAGGTGCCGATCCAACCATGCTCGCAGTTGCTATCTTAGGTGGTGGGGTTTTTGGTGATAATCTTGCTCCTGTCTCCGATACGACCATTGCATCTGCATACACACAGGAGGCAACATTAAATACAGTTGTACGCAGTCGCTTCCCGCTTGCTATGTCAGCCAGTATTTTAGCTATTATCGTCCTGTTCTTTGTTGGCGGAGGAGGGACAGTAGTTGATGTGCCAGAGATAGAAGCTAATTTGGACCCAAAAGGTCTTGTGATGTTAATTAGTTTGGCGGTAGTCATTATATCTGCATTATCGAAGAGACATGTCGTTGAATCACTGATTTATGGAAATATCTCTGCTATAGTTCTCGGTATACTCATTGGAAAGATAAATTTAGGGGATGTATTTTCAATACCCATAAACCCAGGAGAAAGTACAGGTTTGATTCAAGTTGGTATTACTAGTGTGACTGGGACGATCGTATTTGCTTTATTTGTTCTGGCAATTACTCAGGTGATGATAGAAAGTGGAGTGATGAGTTCATTTCTGAAATGGGTCCAAAAAAGAAACATTAAATCACCTCGTCAAGCAGAGTTCTCCATTATGTCAGTTACAGGACTAGCATCTGTCATCATTTCTGCAAGTGCCCCTGTTTTGTTAATCGTAGGGTCTACATTCGTTAATCCATTTGGAAAGCGTTTTAACTTATCTCCAGAGCGAAGAGCAAATGTGATGGAATGTATGATGGTTGTTGTATTCTTCATGATTCCTTGGAATCTGTCAGTAATTTTATGGTATAATACGTTGGTTTCATCAGCTCAAGAATGGAACATTGCCTTTCCAAGTATTATATCGGCCTTCTTAAATCCATATTCATGGGCTATGTTAGCTGTACTGTTGTTCTCTGTAATCACAGGTTGGAGACGTAAATTAACTGAAGAAGATGTTTCAACTGATATTTCAATTAAAGTAAACCCTGTAGAAAATGCATAATTAGCTCGAAAGCGAGAGAGATAATGGACAACTGGATGATTTTGATTTTTATCGTTTTTTTTGCTTCACTTTTACAATCTAGTACGGGGTTTGGTTTTTCAATTGTAGGTACACCGTTTCTATTATTGATTTATCCCCCACAAAGCGCAATTCAAATTAACATTATACTTTCACTTTGTCTCTCCATCATAATGATCTATAAGATAAAAAATGAAGTGAATTATCCTTTACTAAAGAAACTAGTATTAGGAAGCCTCATTGGAATTGTTCCTGGTTTGCTAATGTATCTGTTTTTAAATATGGACATCTTTAAAGTAATAGTTGGAGTGCTGATTATTATATTGACCATACTCCTTTTTGCAAAAGTAACAATCAGACAAACAGACAAAAGGGACTTTGCTGCAGGTACTATGTCCGGATTACTAACAACAAGTATCGGGGTGCCAGGTCCACCGCTTCTGCTTTATTTTTCAAGTACAAGCATGGATAAAATGACACTGCGAAGTACTACATTAGCTTATTATTTATTTATCTATTTGGTAAGTTTGATCATGCAAGTTTCTTTTGGTGGGAGTTATTTAGAAGTTTGGACTTCGTCCCTCATTGCTCTTATTCCTTTGTTAGCTGGTATCATACTGGGACAACTTTTATTTAAAAGGATTAACCAAAGAGTTTTCAGAATGATCACTTATGTGATACTTCTTTTTACAGGCTTGTATATGTTAGTCGCATCGTAGGATATTTATCAAGTTTTAAATATAAAATTATAAAATATTAGAAGATAGAGAGGAGTAGTTCATCATATGAACATTATTAATACAAAAAATGCACCTCAAGCAATAGGTCCATACTCACAAGGAATGGTAGTTAACAATTTATTTTACAGCTCAGGACAAATTCCATTAACAGCTGGAGGAGATTTGGTTGAAGGTGGAGTTGTAGAACAAACCCATCAAGTTTTTAAAAACTTAAAAGCTGTTTTAGAAGAAGCAAATGCTTCATTAGACACAGTAGTTAAAGCAACGGTTTTCATTAAAGACATGGGGGATTTCCCTGTTATAAATGAAATTTATGCTGAGTATTTTGCAGATCATAAGCCTGCTAGATCATGTGTTGAAGTTGCAAGGTTACCGAAGGATGTTAAAATTGAAATAGAGGTTATCGCACTTGTCAATTAGATTTTTCTACTGAAGGTACACCCCTTTTAATTCAACATCTAGTCATATTACTAATTTTTGGTCATTACTATAGTTAGTTTAATGAATTTTCTGAATATTATGATATAATAAATTAAGGAAAGGTTTTGTTCCTTGAAAGTTTTGATTCTTATGACTGTATGATCCATGTTTTAACGATCTTCAAGTAAGCTTCTTTCAAATCCCAAGATTTATTTAATCTATTAGAGAGGAGAGGATGAAGGAATGGAAGTAATAGGATCGTTTGAGACCATTTTAACGGAGTTACATGAGATTATGAATTCAAAACCCGCAGCAACAATTCCTAAGTTTCATAGAACTGTAGCCACAGGGGAAAGTGAGGAAAATGCTCCCTTTCAATTAATTTTTGGATGTTACTTTACGCATGAGCCTGTCATCATGTATGGTATACTGAATGAACAATTAGATCAGGGTTGTGTGTATGTCAAACAAAAAGTAAACCCTTCAGAGATCATGAATGATTTTGTAAATTTAGTTACAACCTATTTTCCTGAAAGTACGATGGAATGGAAAAGAAAAATGATATTTGATTTTGGAAATAAATTCACAAAACTTCTTTATAATTTTGATGAAGTGCATTCAAATGAATTGCTTAACTCCGTTATTGACCATCTTGTAAAATATGATCAAAGTATTGATGAGAATATTTGAGAATTAAAATAGATATGATGAAAAATAAAAAACATCTTATTCCACTGCAAGATTAGTGGTTTGAGATGTTTTTTTATTACTTTTGTGGATTGATTTTATATTCCATTTTTCCTAATGCAACGGCTGCACCAAGCCCTAAACAAAGTGTTAT
Organism: Chengkuizengella sediminis; assembly: GCF_010078385.1. Classification (NCBI taxonomy): domain Bacteria; kingdom Bacillati; phylum Bacillota; class Bacilli; order Caryophanales; family Paenibacillaceae; genus Chengkuizengella; species Chengkuizengella sediminis. Next base: position 404,108 of record NZ_SIJC01000004.1, on the reverse strand, counting down.
TAAACTAATCCATATTTGATCATTTATTCCTGGAAAAATAACAATAACCGATCCAGATACCATTCCAATAATAATAGCGTACATGATTGTAGGAAAAGTATGGAGTAGATAACTTAACAGTTTGCTCATTATAATGATCCCAAATAAAATCCCGAGTCCTACAACACCAATTACAATAAGGTTTAGATCAGAAACAGCATGTATAACTGTTGGATAGACTCCGATAAGTAATAATACAAACGAACCACTCACACCAGGTAAGATCATTGCAGTACTAGCCAACCAGCCAGATAGAAATAATAACAATAGCTCAGTAGGTCCGATTACATCCCACACTTTTGTGGTTGAATCTTCCTTAAAAAACGTCATAGATGCAATAGCTAAACCAGCAATAATCAAGATGAAATAGTGTTTGCTTGTAAAAGTTGATCTTGCATTAGCTTGAATAAATAAAAAGGGCAGAATGCCTATAATCAAACCTAAGAAGAAAAAATAAGTAGGCTGAGGAAATTGTTCTAATAATGTTTCCATGATGTTACTTAAAAGCAATATTGCGGATACCATCCCGATGCCAATTGGGAATAAAAACATAAAATGTCGTTTCCATTCCTTACTGAATAAATTGTTAATGGAGTATAACACGCGGTTGTATATACCTAAGATGACCGCTATTGTTCCAGCACTTACACCAGGGATTAAATCACTCATTCCCATTAAAAAACCTCTGTATATATTTCGCCATTGCATTTTCAAAACACCTGACCTTATGTAAATTTCTTAAAAAAGATGATAACTACAAATTTGTTTTATAGTTATCATCTGTATGTCCGTATTATTGTAACATTTTAAGCATGTTAAGTTAAAGGTCTTTCTTTTGATATGATCGATACGAAATCATCCATGATATAACTAAAAGGATAGATACAGTTATAAATCCAAAGATGGTTAATTGATTAACCGATAATTTATCGAATGTAGATTGAAGTCCCCAGTAATTATTTTCCTCTGCAAAGTTTTTTATAATAGCAAAAGTCAGTGCGATAAGTATAATGAATCCAGCTAAACCGTATCTAATATATAGAGGACCAAGAAAATAAAAAAGAGGGATACTAACTGAAATAAATAACATGATTAATGTGACAACTGCTGCCACATCTATAAAACTCGTACTTCCAAAAGAAAAACCAAATTTTAATATATTTACTAATACTAAAATGATGATCATATTTATAATTATATTTAGAAAGGATCCGAGATACTGTGATGTGACAATTTGTTTTCTGGTAACTGGTAAACTATTTAATAATATATCACTGTTATTTTTATCTGCTCGTTGAAAACTACTCATTATATGTGGTGCAACAAAAAATGTAATATATATGGGAGAGCCAGGACTACCGATTCCGATTTGAATGAATAAAAGAAAAGTAATTAAAACAAAGCTAATGATAATATCGAACCTTTGAATTAATAACTCTTTACGAAGTAGGTTATACATATTGTCCCCTCCTTGTGGTGTAATACATAATATCCTCTAAAGAAACTCGGTCATAGATCACTTGCGGTCCAAGTAGTTCACGTATTGTTTTCTCATCATTCACTAACCCTTCAAATCCAGCATCCGTTTCACGAATTCCTAAAAATAGTTGTCGAGTGTGCTCATCCAAGTATTTTTTTGCTCCTCTAATTATTTTATATTTCTCTAGAAGCATATCTTTTTCATTGTTAAGCAGTATTTCACCATCATGGATAAAAGTAATATAATCGGCTATATGTTCCAAATCACTCGTGATATGTGTAGAGAAAAAAATGGTCTTTTCCTCGTCTTGTATAATATCCTTAAACAGATCCAATATTTCACGACGAGCGATGGGGTCTAAACCAGAAGTGGGTTCATCCATAATAATTAAATCTGCTTGGTGAGACAGTGCAATTGCAATGGCAAACTTCATCTTCATTCCGCTGGATAATTTTTTGATTTTTTTATTTAAAGGTAAATTAAAATCATTCATATAACGTTTGAAATCTTTTTCACTCCAATTTTTATAAAAAGGTGCGATGATCTCTTTCATTTGATTTGTTGTTAAAATTTCATAAAAATGGTGATCTGCGTAAACAAATCCGATTCGTTCTTTAATTTCTTTTGTATGGTTTTCATGATTTAATCCAAAAAGCTGGATGTTCCCAGAATCTTCTTTTAACAAGTTCATGATTAATTTGATTGTTGTTGTTTTACCTGAACCATTTGGACCAATAAATCCTGTGATGAATCCTTTTTTAACTGAAAATGAAAGGTCCTTTAAATGAAACCCTTTGAACTGTTTATTTACATTACTAATCGTTATGACATTTTCCATTAAGATGATTCCTCCTCGTATAACATAGTTAACAAGACTTGCAATACGTTTAATTCAATGCCAACCATTTTGCTTTCTGTTACAATTTGCTCCATTTTTTCCTCAATGATCTTGAGTCTTTGCTCTCTTAAAAACTCAAGATTTTGCCCTGCAACAAAAGAACCTTTACCCACTGTTGAAGTAATTAATCCTTCTTTTTCTAATTCCTCATAAGCTCTTTTCGTTGTAATAGTGCTAACATGTAAATCTTTTGCTAACTTTCTCATTGAAGGTAGGGCGTCACCTTCATTCATGATACTTTTAAGTATTTGTTCTTTGATTTGATTTTTGATTTGATTGTAAATAGGCTCTTCTGATGAATGTGAAAGAACAATGTCCATGTAATAACTCCTTTATATATATTGTATATAATGATTATATACAATATATATAATTTTGGCAAGATTCTCCATTAAAAATATACCAATACAAATAAAAGACAGAAAAAAAAGAACTATAGGATATCCTTAGTTCCTTTTAAAATTCATTTTTGAATTGTGACTGGGGTACCTATTGATACGGTATTTGCTAACTCGGTTACATCTTTGTTGTACATACGAACACAACCTTTAGACACTCTTTTTCCAATGGAAGAGGGGTCGTTTGTTCCGTGAATACCATAATGGGGTTTACTCAGTCCTAACCAATAAGATCCGTATGGACCTCCAGGGTTTGGTGCTTTATTTTTAATCGTGAACTTGCCAGTAGGTGTAGCAGATGCAATTGCACCTATGGCTACAGGATAGGTTTTAATCAGGTTTCCGTTTTTGTATAAATAAAGCTTAAAGTCAGATAAATCAATCTTAATTTTATACATATTCAACTCCTCCTCATACACGATATTCAATTGATGAGAAAAGAGCTCATAATATGATAAAAAGGGCTGATCTTTCTTTTAACTGTACTCTTTAATAATGGACTATATTTTTCTCTACTATTTTATTTTTCCTAGGCAGCACAGTTTTGATGGATATATAAGCGAAAAAAAGTGCTTGTAAAAAAAATAATATACTCCAGATTAAAGTTGGAACATACGTGATAGAATTTAGAAAAGTAGCATCTCCAGCTCTACCTGAAGAAATTAAACTTAAAACTAAAATATCAATGGTAGACATAAATGAGGTTGTGATTAGCAAAATCGATAGGATTAAGGTTATGTTTTCTAAAAACCTCTGACTTTTTTGTACTAATAAATAAATCAGAAAAGGAATAAAACAGACTAGCCAAAGAATTCCGTATACGTTTCTAACCCAAAAGATGAGGTTGATCACAGAAATATAAAGTAAAAGATGTATCATCCATTTGTATTTCCCTTTTTTCCATAACAAGATACATAGAAAAGCCATCATTGAAGCAAACACATATCCACTTATTCCTGATAAAAAACCGCTGATCCAAAGAGAATATTTAGTGAATGTTACCCCTTCTAAATTCGAAAACAATTCAATTCTTGTTACATCACCATTTGTAAATAAAGTGATTAGTGCATGCCCTGTTTCATGGATCATCGTATTAATAATCCGTAGAAAAGTTCCTATAAATGGGACATACATTAACATAACAGTGATGATAGACATAAAAAATAATTTTAACCGCATATTTTTTACTCCTTTTTGGGATATTATGAGGTTCTTTTTAGTTGAGCTTTTTTGTTAAAGAACGTTTTATAACCTAATTGCAATAATAATAAAATAGATAAGGAAACACTTGCCGTTATTCCAAGCAAAATGACAATTTGATATTTGATTGCAATCATCGGATCTGCGCCAGATAAAATAACCCCTGTCATCATACCTGGTAGAAAAACAATTCCTGTACCCACCATACTATTTACTGTAGGCAAGATAGCTGCATCAAACGATTGTCTTACGATAAATCGTGAAGCCTCTTTAGGTGTGGCTCCAAGCATGAGAGATGATTCAATAAATTGTCTCTTGCTGTGCATACCGTCCATTAATGTAGAAATCCCTAACGTAATTCCAGTCATAGAGTTACCAATAATCATTCCAGCAATTGGAATGAAATAACGTGGATCATACCAAGGTGTAAATTGAATAACAATAAAATCAAAATAAATCATACTTAATGTAGTCCCTAAAAATAAGGAAATTGCAATGATTTTTTTCAATTCGACATGAATGACTGTTTTTGTTCTCTTGAATACATTATATATAGCAAAGGACTGCATGATGAGTATGATGAGTAACGTAATAAAAGGATTCGGATTCTCAAATACATATGTCAGCAGAAAACCTACGAATGTTAGTTGTACACTCATACGAATGGAGGCGATCAGAATTTCTTTTTCCCTTCGAATACCTAACCATTTTACAATGGCTAGTAACAATAAAATAAAAACGTACGAAATGAGAAGCTGTAATAAAGAAATATCTTGAATACTACCCATGTGTCACACTCATTTCTTTTTCATTTAATTTTGTGATGTCAATGATTTGATCTGAATATTTTTCTGCTACTTTTATGGAGTGGGTGACCATAATCACGGTTTTTTGATTTCTTTTAACAAATTGGAAAAATTGCCCCATTACTTCATCTGCTGTTTCATCATCAAGAGCGGAGGTGGGTTCATCTAATAAATAAACAGGAGGGTCCATCAATATAATTCTTGCAAATGCTAGACGCTGTTTCTCTCCACCAGATAGTTCTTCTGCATTTTCATCTAGTTTTTTATGTAGATCAAACAATTCCAAGAGATCCAGCAACTTTTGATCATCTATAGAGTCCGCATTTTTTTCACTAAACTTTAAGCCGATAAGTAAGTTTCCCTTTACAGATCCATCATATATGGATGGTGTTTGCGAAAGCATGACAACTTCACGACGCAATTCAATAGGGTCTACATAGCTTATGTCTTGTCCTTCATATTCAATGATCCCACTATCGTAACTATTCAATTGATTTAACAATTTTAATAGAGTGGATTTACCACTCCCACTTTTTCCGATTATACTGGTGATTTTTTGCTTTTCAAAGGTTAAATCCTCAATATGTAAGATGGGGTTTACCTCAACATTTTTAAGATGAAACATATCGCCATTCCTTTCCGAATCATAAAGTATATATTAAATTATATCACTTTTACTTTTTGAAAAATAATATTCTAAATGAAAGGGGTTTAGTTCAATGAAGTGCTAGAAGTATACGATTATGATAATGTAATGATAAGGAAATTATACATGTATTTTTACATAAAAGAGGTCAGTTTTTTACATCAAATAAAATAATTGATTTTAAGGAGGATATTTCATTGAGCGAATTTGAAAGTAAACTAGATAAATATGCTGAAGCAGTAGTAAAAGTTGGGTTAAATATACAAAAAGGTCAAGACGTTTATATTAATGCCCCGGTCTTTGCGACAAATTTTACACGTAAAGTAGTGAAACATGCTTATATGGCAGGAGCTAAACAAGTCTTAGTGAATTATCATGATGATGAAGTGGACTTATTAAAATATCAACTAGCATCTGAAGAAGGTTTAAAGGCATTCCCTACATGGAGAACCAAAGGGATGATTGAGATGGCCGATAATAATACAGCCTTTTTAGGTATCCGATCTAAAAATCCAGAATTGCTAAAGGATGTTGATCCTGAACGTCTTGCAACAGTTGACAAGGTGAGTCGTACAGAGAATAGAGAATATTCCCAAAATTATATATCAACGGGTAGAATTAGTTGGACGTTAGTCAGTTATCCTTCACCAGAATGGGCAACACTTGTTTTCCCAAAATTAAATGAGGAAGAAGCTATAGAAAAGCTATGGGATGCTATGTTTGAAGTTACACGAATTAACAAAGAAAATCCTGTAGAGGGATGGAAAGAGCACATGCACGGTTTAGAAACAAGAGCTGAAATCTTGAATAAGAAAAAATATAAAAAACTTCATTATAAAGCATCCGGTACCGATCTAACGATTGAGTTACATAAGGATCATAAGTGGATGAGTGCGAATTTCACAAATGCAAAAGGGGTGAAATTTGTGCCCAATATGCCTACGGAAGAAGTATTTACCATTCCTTTTAAAAATGGAGTAAACGGTATAGTAGCCAGTACGAAACCTTTGAATTACAATGGAAGATTGATCAATAATTTCAGTTTGACTTTTAAAGAAGGTAAGGTTGTAGATTTCAAGGCAGAAGAAGGCTATGATATATTGAAAAACCTATTATCCATAGATGAAGGGGCTAAGTATTTAGGAGAAGTGGCTTTAGTGCCCCACGATTCTCCAATTTCTAATTCGGATTTAGTGTTTTATGATACTTTATATGATGAGAATGCTTCATGTCATATTGCTTTAGGAAATGCTCTTCAGACTTGTGTGGAAAATGTGAAAGAAAAGAGCAAGGAAGATCTTGAAGCAATGGGCTTTAATGAAAGTTTGACACATGTTGATTTTATGATTGGCTCTGGGGAATTAAACATTGACGGTGAAACAGAAGATGGGACAAAAGAACCGATCTTTCGCGCAGGAAACTGGGTCATTTAAGAGAATTATCATTTAAAATGAATGAGAAGGTGGAGATTAAATTTAATTTCCCCTTCTTTTTTAATACTCTAAATTATAAAATTGTTTAAAAAGGGGGGGCATAATGAAAATTGTTATCGTTCCGGATTCGTATAAAGGAAGTTTATCAGCATTTGATGTAGGGACAACAATAAAAGAAGGTCTTGCCTCATCCATGAAAGGTGTAGAATTTGAAATTATTCCAATGGCTGATGGAGGTGAAGGAACACTAGATACATTGATTTCTACTACGAACGGTCAGCTGAAGTTTGTTGAAGTAACGGGAGTAATGGGAGAAGCTATTACTACTTGTTATGGAATACTAGGAGATAATAAAACAGTTGTGATAGAAATCGCTAAAATCGTTGGAATCCCTATGCTTTCAAAAACACAAAGAAATCCAATGTTGACTACAACAGTTGGGATCGGAGAGGTCATGCTTCATGTTATGGCTCAAGGTTTTCGTCACTTTATCATTGGACTTGGCGGCAGCGCTACTAACGACGGTGGATTAGGTTTGCTATCTGCTTTAGGGGTTACATTTTTGGATCACAGAGGAGAAAGAGTAGAGTCTAAAGCATCTTCATTAAAAGAGATTTATGAAGTAGATTTTTCTACACTTGATCCACGATTAAAAGAATGTGAGATTAAAATTGCTAGCGATGTAGAAAACCCGCTATGCGGTGAACACGGTGCAACGGTTGTATATGGGGCACAAAAAGGTGCAACAAAGCAACAAGTAAAGGTGTTAGATACAGCTTTAAGTAAATATGCATCATTAATTGAACTACATTTACATGATTCATTTCAAAATAAACCTGGAGCAGGCGCAGCTGGTGGTTTAGGTTTTGCTTTTCTCGCATTAGAAGGTCAAATGTTCTCAGGTGCAAAAACTTGTATTGACGCTACTGGGTTAAGGGAGAAAATAAAGGATGCAGATCTGGTCATAACAGGAGAAGGACAAAGTGATTATCAGACACTTTACGGAAAAGTTCCGATACAAATTGCAAAATTAGCAAAAGAATATCAGGTTGATATTATACTCATTTCAGGCGCACTAGGTGAAGATTATGAGAAGTTATATGAATTTTTTAATAGTTGTTTTTCCATTGCACCTGGACCTATAACATTAGAACTAGCCATGAAGCACACTAAACCGCATTTATTTGAAAAAGCTCGTAATATTGGAAAGTTACTGAATTTAGGTTTTATTAAATAAAAATAGAAGATAATAAAGATGTCGATTTTTTACAAGCTGGTTTTATATAAATATGATAATATATTTGTAAAAGTTTGAAGTGGAGGAAATGAAGAAAATGATTAATCGTATTGCAACCGTAGCTGTTTACGTAGATGATCAACAAAAAGCAAAACAATTTTGGACTGAAAAGGTAGGATTTGAAGTTGCTGCTGAATTTCCAATGGGACCAAATGCATTCTGGTTAGAAGTAAGACCTAAAGGAGCCGAGTCTCACCTAGTTATTTATCCTAAAACCATGATGCAGGATTGGAATGATAAGAAACCTTCGATCGTATTTGAATGTGAGAATATTGATGAAACTTATGAAACGTTAAAAGCGAATGGTGTCTCATTTGTGGGTGAGCCTAAGAAGATGGAATGGGGTACGTTCGCACAGTTTAAGGATGAAGATGGAAATGAATTTGTATTGAAGGGTTAAATTATTAGAATTTAATAAAGGGTATAATATGACCTTTGACCAAGGAACTAGTGAAGTTCCTTGGTTTTTTGTATGAAATGCAAAGCAGAACACATTTCTCCGACTTTAGTTGTAGAACCTATTTAGTCCAAATGAGTAGAGCTAGCTCAAACCTCTTCCCGACGTTTATTTTTATAAATGAAAGTAAACTTAAAGTATAGAAAAACAAAGGAGAGTGTTTGAAATGAAAAATAAAGTAGTTATGATAACAGGAGCATCAAAAGGTCTAGGTAAAGCTTTAGCCCTGGCATTTGCCAAACAAGGTGCTGATTTAGCGATTTGCGCTAGAGGGCAGGAAGCATTGGATGTGATCCACAATGAACTAAAGCAGTTTAATATCCAAGTGTTAGCGGTTAAGGCAGATGCTTCTAATTCCAGAGATGTTGAACGTTTTGTAGCATTAACAGAGGATGTGTTTGGACATATTGATGTACTCATTAATAATGCTTCCATTCTTGGTCCGAGTCCAATGCCATATTTGTTAGATTATCCTGAAGAAGATTTTGAAGAGGTATTAAAAGTAAATACAGTGGGTCCGTTTTTAGTTACACGAAGAGTCATCGCTGATATGCTGCAAAGAAAGCAAGGGTCCATCATTAATGTTACTTCTGAAGCGGGTAATGTAGGTTATGCTGGATGGGGAGCTTATGGAATTTCCAAGTTTGCGATTGAAGGATTAACAGAAACTTGGGCTGATGAGGTCGACGGTACTGGGGTTCGAGTGAATATGGTTGATCCTGGAGAGATGGATACAGAGATGCACGCTTTAGCAGTACCAGATACGGATTATGAATTAGCAGATCCAAATGATCTTACGGATGTATTTATTTATCTAGCTTCAGATGAATCCAATCAAATCAATGGGAAAAGGTTCAGTGCACAAGAATTTGTGAGAGAAGGTGAACCATTATGAATGCAGTAGCGATGAAATTTGAAATTCCTGAACAGTTGAATGCAGCTAAACCTCCTGAACGGAGAGGGATTCGTAGAGATTTTGTACGCATGATGGTATTAAATAAGAAAAATGGAGAAGTAGAGCATTCCACGTTTTATCATCTAGATCAATATTTGAAAAAGGGAGATGTACTAGTTTTAAACAATAGTAGAACTGTTCCCGCTATACTAACTGCAAAACAGCTGAGAGGGAACAAACTGATCGATCCTAAAGTAGAAATTCGATTAGCACATAGAAAATCGGAAGATCGTTGGGAAGCATTAGTTGTTTCTGAAAATGTAAAAGAAGGGGATCAATTGATTTTTTCTTCAAAGTTATCTGCAACAATTATCATTAATGCTATGAGAGAACCTTTTTATATATTAAAGTTTTCATTGTCAAATGCACAGCTATATAACGAAATCTATAGCTTAGGAGATCCTGTTCGTTATGAATACATTCAAGGGGAGTGGGGTTTGGATTATTACCAAACGGTGTATGCTTCAGTGCCAGGTTCTGTTGAAATGCCTTCTGCTGGCCGTGCTTTTAGCTGGGAGCTCTTGTTGAAATTACAGCGTAAAGGAGTTAAAGTAACCTTTTTACAGCTTCATACAGGGTTAAGTTATTTGTTGGATGATAAATATCATCAAGAACCATCTGAAAATACGGAAAGTTATCAAATCCCAGAAGAAACAGTTGAATTAATCCAAAAGGCAAAAGATAACGGTGGAAGAATCATCGCTGTTGGCACTACTGTAGTTAGAGCACTTGAAACAGCCGTGAATGAAAAGGGTAAATTAATTGGGAAAGCAGGCTGGACGAATTTATACATTACGAAGAACTACCCACTCAAAGTCGTTGATGGATTAATTACAGGATTACATGAACCAGAAGCGAGTCATTTACAGCTATTGTCTGCATTTATCGATGAGAAAGATCTAATGGAGGCATATCATCAAGCCATTAACGAGTCCTACTTGTGGCATGAATTTGGTGATATGAATTTAATTCTATGAACAATATTAAAAGCATTCATCATGTTGCGATCGAAGTGAGTGACTTAAGTCGTTCCATTGAATTTTACGAATCTCTAGGTTTTATAATAGAGCAGTCACTAGATTTTCAAGGCGAGGAAATGATGTTTTTAGTAAGTGGGCATTTTCGTTTAGAGCTTTATGAAGTTGAAGATATATGTAGTAAATCAAATGATGATAAGCAGATGCATATAGCATTTGAGGTGGAAAATTGGAACGAGGTTTTGGATTGGATTACAGAGAAAAAGTTAAAAATTACAGAAGGTCCCTTCAAATTAGAAAATGGGTGGAGGACAATATTTGTGAAAGGGTATGATGGTGAAATAATTGAATTTATTCAATGTTAGAAAAAAGATTCGTTAGAATCAAACTGAGGGTTAGTTGTAAAACTTCAGTTTGATTCTATTTGTTTGGGATTTTCCAAAAAGACGGAATTCCTTTTTTCATTTCAGCACTCATTCTTTTTACCATCCCTCTAAATAAATACGAAAAATATCTTTCTAATAGTTTTAAAAAGACTGATCAAAAGAAACTTTCAGCAAAGATGAAAGATTTTTCACGAGATTTCAAAGAGGGCATTCAGTATATACATTCAAATCGAACCCTGATTATTCTCATTTTATATATTACAGGAGTGAACTTTGTTATCTTTTTATTTGATAGTCGAGCGGTATTGTTGGCTAAGCAAATGGATTTTAATGAAGATTAACTACAAAGTTAGAGAACTGGGGATAAAATGACTTCAGAAAGTATTTATAAAAAAACGAACGTTATAAGAAGAACATATAAACTTTAAACGTGAGACAATAAGTGTAAACACGAGGGAAGACTCTAATCAATTTTGATTCGGGAGCTTCTCTTTTTATATGGTAAATGATCTGTAAAACTTTTTAATTATAAAACTACACTCCCGTCCATACCTTTTGATTGTTTTTTGAATACAATAAATCATTAGAACATTAAAAAGGAGTGTGTATTGCTTATGGTAATCAACGTACCTGAAGATGAACCTACCATTAACGCTGCCTTAGGAGCAGCCGCTGAAGGTGATACTATTAGAGTATCTGCTATCACATGTAATGAATCTATAGTGATAGGTGCTAATTTAAATCGAATACGAATTGTAGGGGCAGGAATGGAGAAAACGATCATTGATGGAACAGGTCTTCCAGGTGGCTCTATTGGAATTCATATTTTGGACTCTAGTTTAGTAACGATTGAAAATCTATCTGTTAGACATTTTAGCAGTGTTGGTATTCAAATTGTAACGGGAGATAACATTATTCATAAAGTTGAGGTATCTAAGAATGGGGAGCAGGGTGTTTTCATTAATTCAAATGGATCTCGAAATATGATCATGTCATCAGAAATAATTGGTAATACATTAGACGGTGTTAGTATAGAAGGCTCGATAAACAATTATGTAGTGTCTAATTGTTTCTTGAACAATCAAAGAGACGGGGTACGTTCATCAGGGAGTAATACCTTAGTTTTTAAAAATTTCATAAAAGATAATTTTGGGGATGGAATATCATTGCGATCCTCAAATAATTTTATAATTAATAATACAGTTATGAAAAACGATGATGGAGTATCAAATACTGACAATGATTTTGTTTTTTCCAACAAGATATTTAAAAATAAAAGAGATGGAATATTAGTTCGTGGTTTTATAAATTTATATTGGGCAAATGATGTGAGATGTAATGGTGATATGGGGATATTCCTTAGAAGTGGGAATCAACATAGAGTTGTAAAAAATACGATCATTAACAATGGAAATTTGGGGATTGAAATTAATACCAATACCAATGATAACTTAATTGATAATAATTGTATTAAAGATAATACAAATCAAGGAATACTGATTAATCCAAATTCTAATGATAATGTAATTCGATCTAATACATTAGCTGGAAATACTCCTGACTTAGATAATGAAGGGATGAACACTTTGTTCGATAACAACAATTGTACGTCAAGTATTCCACCTGATTTATGCCAGATTAACAACGTGTTTAATGTTCCTGGTGATTTTGAAAAAATTCAAGATGCCATCGATAATATCCCAGTTGCTGGATTTACTATTCGAGTGGGGAAGGGAACCTTCAAAGAAGCACTCACAATTAATAACATTGGGCAAGTGAGAGACCGAATTCGAATCATCGGTGCAGGTAGAGGTAAAACGATTATAGATGGAAGTGAGACGGTGGGTTCAATCGGAATTGATATTGAATCTTCTTTTGTCACAATTGAAAATCTTACAGTTCAAAAGTTTGATAACCAAGGAATTCGAATGAGTACATGTGACAATATAATTCATTGTGTTAATACAGTTGATAATGAGGAAGATGGCATTTTAATTGAAGGGGGTGGAGAACGAAATTTAATCATTCATTGTGAATCGAGCAGAAATATTGGAGATGAATCTGATGGAATTGATGTCAATGGAAACAACAATTATATCGTTTGCAATCAATTTAAAGGGAATGGTGGTCAAGGTATATGTTTAGCAGGAGAGTTTAATTTAGTATTTCAAAATTCCTGTGATGGAAATATTGGAGCTGGTATAGAAACAACTACTATAGGAAATCAGAATTTTATCATTTGCAATAGTGCCATGAATCAAACTACTTTAGACGGCATTGATATTGAAAGTAATGCTTGTTTAGTTCTTTGGAATAAATCTTGTGGAAATATGGATGATGGAATTGAAGTGAATAATAACTGCTTAGTTTGGGGCAATGTGTGTGTTAATAATGTAGACAATGGAATTGACGTTGATGATAATGAAAATAGAATCGTCCATAATATAGTGAGAAATAATCAACAACAAGGGATTAACGTGTTTCCAAATATAAGTCCAAATATTGTGGACAATAACAAAGTCATTAAAAATAACTTAGCAGGTATTTTATTAGATTCTAATGATAATGCAGTCCGCTCAAACTGTCTAACAGGAAATAATCCCGACATTCAAGATAACGGAATTGACAACGTCATTGACGAAAATGTTTGTCAAACGAGTAATCGAGCTGGCGTATGTGAAGATAACTGATTATAAAATAAGTAAGTAAGTTTGCTGAAGTGAAAGACTCAAGTCAATTTTGATTAGGGAACTTCTCTTTTTTATGGAAAAAATGATTACATAATAAAGGATTTGAGAATAGATTTTAATCATATATTTTTGTGGAATCTTTTTGGAATGGATATTAAAAAACTACACTCCCGTCCAATCCATTTGAGTACTCCCTGAATACAATGGAGTATCAAGAAAATGGGAAAGGAGTGTATTACTTATGGTAATCAACGTACCTGAAGATGAACCTACCATTAATGCTGCTTTAGTAATGGCTTCTCAAGGTGACACTATTAGAGTTGCTGCCATCACTTGTAATGAATCAATAGTCATAAGTGGAGCAAATTTAAACCAAATACGAATTGTAGGGGCAGGGATTGGGAAAACGATCATTGATGGAACAGGTCTTCCAGATGGTTCTATCGGTATAAATATTTTGGACTCTAGTTTAGTCACGATTGAAAATCTATCTGTTAAATGCTTCAGCGGAACTGGTATTCAGATTGAATCAAATGAAAACATCATTCATAAAGTTGAGGTAGCAAAAAATGGGGAGGAAGGTGTTTCCATTGATTCAAATGGATCTAGAAATATGATCATGTCATCAGTAATAAATGGAAACACATGTAATGGTATCTTGATCATTGATGGATCGATTAGTAATTATGTAGTGTCTAACTGTGTTTCAAGTAATCTAATTGAAGGGATACGTATATTTGGGGATAATAACTTGGTTTTAAAAAACACCATTAAAGGAAACTTAGAGGAGGGTATAACAACACGAGCAGCAAATAATTTAATTATTAATAATTTGATTTTAAATAATCTTTCTGGAATACAGAACAATGAGAATGATTTTGTTTTTGCAAATAAAATATTTAAGAATAAAAACGATGGGATAGAAAACCGCAGTGTTATGAATTTATATTGGGCAAATGATATAAGATGTAATGGTGACATGGGGATAGGACTTAGAGGTGGAGCACAACATAGAGTCATAAATAATACGATCATTAACAGTGGAAATATAGGGATTGAAATTGTAGAGTGTATCAATGACAACTTGATCGATAATAACTGTATCAAAAATAATGTGAATCAAGGCATACAAATTAACCCTAATTCTAACAATAACGTCATCCGATCCAACAAACTAGCTGGTAATACACCAGATATAGCTAATGAAGGGATGGGAACTTTATTTGATGCTAACCGCTGTACAACAAGTGATCCTCCTGGTTTATGTAATGAGGATAACGAGATCTTCGTAAAAGAGGGTCAGAGTATTCAAACTGCGATTGACAATGTTCCTAGTGAAGGTTTTACAATTAGAGTAGGAAAAGGAACCTTTAATGAGGCACTGACAATTAATAACTTAGGTGGAAATCGAGATAAAATTCGAATCATTGGTGCGGGTATAGGTAAAACAATTATTGATGGGATGGATTTACCTGGTGAAACTGGAATTGACATAGAGGCATCATTTATCACAATCGAAAATCTTACTGTCCAAAACTTCGAGAATCGTGGAATTCTGATTGATGCAGATGATAATATACTTTCATGTGTTAATGTACTTGAAAATCAAGGTGCTGGGATTGAAATCGACTTTGGTTCCGAAAGGAATTTGGTTATAAATTGCAATTCTTGTGGGAATACAGGCGATGGAACTGTTACTAACGGGAATAACAATTATGTCATTAGTAGTAAATCTAATAAAAATGGTGGTAATGGCATGCGTTTTAGAGGTGATTTTAATCTAGCACTAAATAATTTCTGTGAAGAAAATAATAATGATGGAATGGATTTCGATAATAATGGATTTATTATTGGTAATTGTGCATTGAATAGTCGATTTGCTGATGGTTTTTTTACAGTTGATAGTAATTTAATTCTTTGGAATAAAGCATTTGGTAATCTAGAGGAAGGAATAAGAACAGAAGATAATAATTTAATTTGGGGAAATATGATAAATAATAATGAGACTAGGGGTATATTTGCTGTGTTTTCTAATAGAATCATAAACAATACCTTAAAGAAGAATGCTGGGGTTGGTGTACTTACTAGTGGGGGTGATGTGCTCAACATCATTGACAACAATACCATAATAAATCAAACAGAAGCAGGGATTTTGTTATTTATGAATAGCCAAGGTAATGCTGTTCGTTCTAACTGTTTAAAAGGAAATAATCCGGATATTGAGGATAACGGTATGAATAATGTCATTGACGAAAATATTTGTCAAACGAGTAATCGACCTGGGGTATGTGAAGATAGCTGATAATAGTGAACTTTAAAGTAACATATTTATGTATGCAACTTGTAAAAAAGCAAAAAGGTCGCATCCATAGGTATTAACTAAAAAACGAGCATCCTATGTTCAGCAATTGATTTTAAATTTTTTGATTCTAAAGCAGAATGCGATGAAATCAAGATCTTCAAATTCTTTTTAATAAGAGACATAAATGAAAGAAATCGATAATTTTTAATTGAGGCAATGGTTTAGTTTATTGACAAAAATATGGAACCAACCTATAATAACAACGTAATTAAAACAAACTAAATTTCGGAGGTAATGTGAACAATGGAGAAGTAATCTTACGTATTCTAGCATTTTCAATGTAAATATTGATTTGAAACTAGAGGTAGGATTAGTCTGTCCATTTTCGGGATGTGTTAATACACAACCTTTTTGTTCATAGTACCTTTTTTTATTGCCATATTAACACGTATGATCGATGTTTATCACATTTTGTTTGCTGTAAGACTCTCTTCTTCAAGGGGAAGACAGCAAGATTCTCCTTATCATAAAGGTGTGATCAATTTTAGTCGATTCAGGTCTTTGTGTTTGTTTAAGCAGTACTGCAATTTTTAAAGTGTGAACATGAAATGAATGGAACAACAAACGAACTAATCCTCTCTAGTACATACTAGGGAGGTTTTTTTATGACAATTTTAGAGATGAATAACATTCAAAAATATATGAAAGATCGATTATTGTTTAAGTTAGATGGACGAATAACAATTTCAAAAAATGACCGAATTGGCATTGTGGGTTTAAACGGAGCGGGAAAATCCACATTTTTATCCGTTTTAGCTGGTAAAACAGAGCTGGATGCTGGCACTATCAGTCACAAAATAAATATGATAGAGATTTCACAGAATGAAGAAGCAAATGATAGTGTTGAATTCAGTGGAAACTTGTCCAAATGGGGGATAGGTAAAGAAATACATGATGGCATGAGTGGTGGTGAAAAAATGCGAATAAAGATTGCAGAAGCACTTGATCGTCCATTTGATCTTCTACTTGCTGATGAACCCACTAGCCACTTAGACTTATCCGGCATAACGAAATTGGAACAAGAAATAAAAAACGTACAGGGAGCAGTAATTATCGTTTCACATGATCGAGCTTTTTTAGATGCGGTTTGTACGAAAATTATTGAAATAGATAATGAAAGAATTACCCAATATCAGGGCAACTATAGTGCGTATTTAGAACAAAAAGAGATGAAATTAAATCGTGCTCAATTTGAATATGATGAATATACTCGGGAGAAATCACGTTTGCAGCAAGCTTTTAAAGAAAAACAAAGTAAAGCTAAAACAATGAAAAAGAAACCGAAACGAATGAGTTATAAGGAAGCGAATCTAGGAGCGGAAAAAGCAAGAAGCAAACAAGCGAAAGTGAACCGTTCTGCAAAAGTAATTGAGAAGCGGATTGAACAATTGGACAAAAAAGAAAAACCAATTCAAAAGGATCAAGCTATTTTTGATCTAACCCAACATAAAAAAGTCCATAATAAATTTGTGATAAAAATGGAACAAGTAACTAAAAAAATAGCGGATCGTACTTTATTTTCAAATATGAATGTGATGATAAAACCTGGCATGAAGGTTGCATTGATCGGAAACAATGGAATAGGTAAGTCTACTTTATTAAAAATGATAGCAGAACAAGAACAAGGTATCTTCGTATCTGCAGGCTGTAGATTAGGTTTTCTACATCAAACGCTTAATGATCTGAAAAAGGATCAGTCCATTTTAGAGAATGTGATGGATACAAGTATATATTCAGATGAAAAAGTAAGAACAATCTTGGCAAGAATGCTTTTTAAAAGAGATGAAGTTCGTAAAAAAATAAGTGTGTTGAGTGGGGGAGAGAAAGTTAAGGTAGCCCTAGTCAAATGTTTTGTAAGTGATACAAACTTATTATTATTAGATGAACCTACGAATTATTTAGATATTCAAACACAAGAAAGTTTAGAAAAGGTGTTAAAAGAGTATCCAGGAACGGTTGTGTTTGCTACACATGATCGAAGATTAATAAATCAACTTGCAACTCATGTTTTAATGATTGAGAATGAAAAAGGGTTATTAAATGAAGGTAATTATGATGCCTTATTAAAGAGGAGGCAGACCAAAAAAACTAAAGATTCTTCTATCCATTCAAATGAAGCGGAACTGTTGAAAATTGAACATGAGTTAACGGAAATAATCGGTAAACTTAGCTATGTTACCGATCAATCTAAAAAGTTTGCATTAGAGAATAGATATGAAAACTTGTTGAATCAACGAAGAAAAATAAAGTAACTTAAAATAGCAAGAAAACGCATCTAGTTATAATGATTATACCTGATTGTTTATGATATAATTGTATTGTTTTTTATGAATTTTATATAAGGTACATAAGGTATTTAGTTAGTAATGCGTTAGCTTATTTTAAGAAATATGTTCCCAGCAAAGGAGGAGAAATATGGAAAAAATGATTAAAAATCCAATTTTAAAAGGTTTTAATCCAGATCCATCGGTTGTCAGGGTCAGAGATGATTACTATGTAGCGACATCCACCTTTGAATGGTTTCCTGGAGTGCAAATCCATTACTCAAAGGATTTAGTCAATTGGAGATTGTTAACACGCCCCTTAGACAGACTTTCTTTATTAGATATGGCAGGAAATCCAAATTCAGGTGGTGTATGGGCTCCTTGTTTAAGTTATGATGGGGATTTATTTTATTTAGTATATACGGATGTGAAAAGCTGGCATATCACTTCTAATGTAACAAAAGATACGCATAATTATGTGATTACAGCGAAGGACATCATGGGTCCATGGTCAGAACCGATTTATTTAAATAGCAGTGGATTCGACCCTTCATTATTCCACGATGACGACGGTAAAAAGTGGTTTGTTAATATGCAAAATGACTTCCGTAAAGGGAAAAATCCATTTGCAGGGATATTAGTTCAGGAGTTTTCACTTGAAGAAAGAAAATTAGTAGGACCTGTGAAAAATATATTTAAAGGTACAGAATTAGGAGTAACTGAAGCTCCTCATTTATACAAAAGAAATGGTTATTATTATTTAATGACAGCAGAGGGGGGAACCTCTTGGGATCATGCGGTATCCATGGCTAGATCAAAGGAAATCTGGGGACCTTACGAAGTGGACCCACAAAACCCGATGTTAACATCAGCCAAAAACCCAGAACTACAGTTGCAAAAAGCAGGACACGCCTCATTAGTTGAAACACAAAATGGTGAGTATTACATTACACATTTATGTGGTCGTCCGTTAAGACCGGAAATGAAATGTAATTTAGGAAGAGAGACAAGTATTCAAAAGGTGTATTGGAGCGAGGATGGTTGGCTTCGTCTTGAAGGTGGAGGCAATGAGCCTAAATTAGAAGTGCCCGCGCCGAATTTGCCTGAGTTTAAATTTGAAAGACTACGTTGTAGAAATGATTTTGATGATACAGAATTGAATATCCATTTAAACACGTTACGGATACCTCCTGATGAAAGATGGTTATCACTTAAGGAAAGACCAGGTTATATGAGATTAAGAGGTCAAGAATCGTTAAGCTCACTTCATAGACAAAGTATAGTGGCAAGAAGACAACAAGCATTTCGTTGTGAAGCTGAGACTTGTATAGAATTTGAACCTGATACATTTCAACAGATGGCGGGATTGGTTTGTTATTATGATACAAATGATTATATTTATCTTCGCATCAGCCATGAAGAAGAATTAGGAAAAACGCTAACGATTCATCATATGGAAAGTGGAGAGGTGGATGAGCCATTAGATGAAGAAATAAAAGTTGAGGGATGGACAAAGGTTTATTTAAGAGTAAATATATTCAACCAATCTATAGAGTTTTCTTATTCTGAAGACGGGGAAAATTGGTATAAAATTGATAAGGTATTTGAAGCAGGACAACTCTCTGATGAACATAATAAATTGGGATTTACAGGTTCTTTTATAGGTATATGTGTACAGGACTTAAGTGGTATGAAAAAATATGCAGATTTTGACTACTTTACTTATTTCGAATTGGATGAGTGACATAATTAAATAACCATATACTCGATGAGTCTTAGAAAATCACTAATTGGTGTCTATTCACATCATTTAGTTGGATACATTCACTAGATGATAAAAAGTAAGTAACGTGGTATACTGATATTAACGTGGAGGTGAATAGGATGAGTAAACAATCACATCAAGAAGATTTATGTCCTAAATTAACATCAGCAATGCAGTTATTTGGTAAACGCTGGGTAGGTTTGATTATTTATACTTTGTTAACTGGACCCAAACGTTTTAGAGATATCGAAAAATCACTTCCAATTAGTGGGAAGTTGTTAGCTGAAAGACTAAGAGAGTTAGAAAAATATAAATTGGTAATTCGTCATGTATATCCAGAAGTTCCTGTAAGAATAGAGTATGAGTTAACAGAAAATGGAAAATCAATGCAGCCTATCATTGATGCTATACAAGAGTGGGCTGAATCGTTACCTCTAGAAGATATATGTCAAGATTAAGGTTTTATTAGATCCCTTAATCTTGACGATAGGGGTTTGTTTGAAATTACTCCCTTCAATTTCTATCCTCATTAGATTCACTGTTAGCATTTATACAAAAAATATCCTCTCAGTATTAACATTTTTTTCCTTCAAAAGTTCTTTAAATTCTTGTTTTTATCTCCAAAATTAATTCTTTACTTGTCAAGAAACATTCACATATTGTTTAAAATTATTTGCACTTTTCCCATTGACATTGAGAATCATTATCGGTATAATCTCACTGTAAATGAAAATCATTATCAATTAGGGGAGAGAATAAAAAAACATGAATAAGAAACTGACAACTGCTTTATCCACAATGTTAATCGCTAGTGTGATTTTATCAGCTTGTGGTACAGAAAAACCAGAAGCTGTAGAGGATACAAAAGAACAGGTCGATCAAACGGAAGGCTCTCAAAATAGTAATACAGAAGAGAGTGAAGAAGTTGAAGGTCAGGAAGTTTCCATTGAAGATACAATTACTTATACAGAAGTTGATACTTATAAACAAATGATGGATGAGCTTAAAAAAGAGAAAGAAGGAGAAGCTGCAGATTGGAATCTAGTAAGCACTCTTTATACTGATGGTTTAAAAGATACAGTAGTAGAAGCGGATGATAGTTTAGATGTTGCGATTTTAGCGGCAATTGAAGCTGGGGCAAATGAGCAGTTAGATACAGTTGTTGCTCTTCAAGTAATTGATAAAACAACTCAATCATACTTCTATAAGAAACAAAAAAATCTTCAATCTGATGTTGTGGCAGCACTAGAAGAGGGTAATCAGCAAGAAGCTGATGTAGCTTTTTCAGAGCTTAAGTATCTAGCAGAACAGGTGTTAGTTCCAACAGCTGCTAAACGAGATTCATACTACAGTGCAGATATGCAAACTCAAATTGAAAATGGACTAAGTCTTCAAGAAGCTGCGTTAGCAGAAGGAAATGTAGATGAATTAAAAGTGTATAAGCAAATGACAGATAAATCTGTATACCGTAGTTATTATCTTGCAGCAAATTCTTATGCTGAAAAAATAGCTGCTGCAGTACAAGAAGGCGGAGCTGAGAAAGTAGATTTACAAATTAAACAAGCAGAAGCTTGGGGTTTCTATCAAGCGATTAAAGGTTCGCTTTCTGGAGGCGATGAACAAGCCGCTGCTGCTCTTGATACCATTTTTAATCTAGGTGAAACAGACCCTGAATCCATTAATGCGGAGGAAGTAGCAGATTTATTTGTGAAAGCATTTGTTGGGAAAATAACAGGTTATCATGAGAAGGTTCCAGTTGCTTTAGAGGAAGGAAACATCACAGATGCTCGTGTTGAAGCAATGGAGGCAAATATCTTTATGAAGGCTATCGAGTTAGAAGTTATTGAACGCCTTGGAGAAGAGCAAGGTTCTGATCTTATGGCGAAAGGCACAGCTTGGTACGAAGCTGTGACTAATGAAAATGCAGAAGAAGCTAACTCTATAAGTGTAGAAATAGTTGAAGCATTGAATCAATTATTTTAAAATATAGAAGACTAACATAGATGTTGTTCAAAAGGGTAGAGTGCCTTTTGGGCAACATCTTCATTTGTGAGGTGTTGTATGAAAAAAGCGTCTTGGTTTGAAATTATTGCTGCGAGGTGCTGGAATTTATTAAATGAAGGAAAGCCATTTACGCCTATTTTTGTAGTAGGTGTATTTTATTTATATCACATTGGATTTTGGACAGAGCCTTCTTTTTGGTTGAATACCGCATTGAGTTTGATTATCGTAGTGCCTTTATTCATCATTTACTATCACTACGATTTCCCTTTGTATTTAAGAAATTATTTATGGATGCCACTTATTGCTTATTTGATCCTTTTTAATGACGCGCAAATTTCTTTAGCGCTCTTGGCGATTGGTTTGTATTTTTTCTTTACCGTATTTTTTTGGGGAACGTTTTATTATCATTTGAGAATAGGAACTTCCTGGTTGAATTTTACTAGGTTTTGGAAATTAGTATTAAAAAATAGTGATTCGACAAGTGGGAATGCACAAGAGCAGCTTCCGAAGTTTATATTGCTATTGTGGATTTGGCAATATGTTTTTCAGTTTATACATGAGCAAGGAGCAGGGTTGAATGAGCTGCCTTGGGTTACATTATTCTCTTTTGCAGTGGCTATTCTTATTTTTAGTTGGGTATTGCACCGGTATATTTTTGATTGGAAACCAAAAGAAGATGAAGATTTAACGAATGAAAAATCGTCTAACCCTACAGGCAAGTCAATCACAGATAAAGTCATTGTTATTGTTATTGACGGAATGCGAAAAGATAAATTTAAAGAAGCAAACACCCCATTTTTGGATGACATGCGTTTAAAAGGAACAGAATATACACAAATGGAAACCGTGTATCCAGCTCGAACTGTAGTATGTTTTTCTTCCATGTTCACAGGTACCTATCCTGGGGAACACGGAATTACCTCTAATATGGTATGGAAACTTGGTCTAAAGGTAGAAAGCATCTTCGACAGTTTAAGAAAGGTTGGCAAAAAAGGGCGCCTGTTAGGTATTGCACATTTAATTGATAGTTTTGGTAATGATGTTGAATCCGTTACGGCTGTGATGAACAATGATGTAGCAGATTTAAATATTATGCAAAGGGCAAAACATATCATGAGCGAGCAAGACCCAGATTTTCTCGTTGTACAGTTCATTGGAACAGATCAAACAGGGCATAGCAGAGGTGTTCATTATCCTGATTATATCCAAAAAATTGAAGAAGTAGATTCATTGATTGAACAATTTGTAACATGGTTAGAGGAGCAGGGGAAAAAAGAAGATACAACATTTATCGTTTGTGCAGATCATGGACAAGCTGATGGTATTGGAGGACACGGTCATTTAGACGAAGGAGAGCGTTATGTTCCATTTTTCATTCAAGGTTCACTTGTCCATCAAGGGAAAAGAGTGGAGGAAAAACATAGTTTAATTTCAATAGCTCCAACGGTAGCTACTTTATTGGGTTCTCCTTATCCTAGTCATAGCAGAGGTCGGGTTTTGAAAGAGGCGTTAAATATAGATGGAGAGGAAAACAAAAATTGAAAAAACATGTTGTTGTATTTATTCCAGCATATAACGAAGAAAAATCAATTGCTGAAGTGATTTCTAGAATCCCTCGTGATGTTGATTCTCAATTGTTTATACAAGTGCTTGTCATTAATGATGGGTCTAGAGACGACACTGTCAAAGAATCAAAACAAGCTGGGGCAGATTTTATTTATTCTTTCAAAGAAAACAAAGGTTTAGGTGCTGCTGTCCGTCAAGGACTCACGGAGAGTTATAAACTTGGTGCAGATATTGCGGTCATGATTGATGCGGACTGTGAATATCCACCAGAACAGATACCAGAACTTATTTTACCGATTTTACAAAATAAAGCAGATTACGTAATGGGCTCACGATTTCTAGGGAAAATGAAAGGTATGAAACTTCACCGCCGTTTGGGTAATTATGTTTTCACATTTATTCAATCTGTTTTATTGAGAAGATGGATTTATGATGGGCAATCTGGAATGAGAGCATTCTCAAAAGAAGTGATGGAACAAGCTGAAATTATTCATGATTATAATTATGCGCAAGTTTTAACGTTAAATATTGTTCGCAAAGGTTTTCGAATGAGGGAGATCCCTATTCATTATCAAGTAAGAACACAAGGTCAATCTTTTATTAAATTTAAAGAATATCTACCCAATGTGATTATGGCTATTATTAAGGAAATGTTACGTCCAGTAAGCAAAGTACGTACAAAATCCAATCAAATTCATAGTGAAAATTTACGTAAAGAAACAAAATTCAAATCATCTTCACAATTATAGTGAAGATTTTATTGACATTAACAATGATAATCGTTATCATTTAGAGTGTAATAAATGATTAAGGGAGACAATACATGAAACAGATCATCTTGATTATTGCATCATTCTTCGTGCTTTTGGGCTCTTTTCAACAAGTTACATTTGCTTATACTTATGGAGATCCTAATGAAGAACTCATAGCTGAGGTTTATAAAGCAATGGAAGCCGGGTTAAATGCAAATCCTCCGAACTATGTTGAAGCAGAAACCATATACTTAACAGTGAAAGAGGATATTGAATTACATATGGGCATTGAACCATCGATGGCTGTGATAGATGCATTTGAGGCTGAGAATCACGAAACAGTGATGACTGCTATGAGGAATATACTCGTACTAAATATTGCAAGACGTTTAGAATATATTGAACAGGATTTTACAGATTATACGACAACAAAGTTATTGTTAGCAAAAGGACTTGCAACATACGATGCTTTATCACCTCTCATCGTTGAAAAAGATAAACAACTAGATGAGGATATAAGAGAAGAATTTAATCTAGCATTAGATTCTTTAGGAAATCCAGGATTGTTTGGAGTAGGTGAAAAGGAATCTGATATTGATGCATTTATAAACAGTAAAGAAAAAATTATTGGATCATTATCTGAACAATTTAATATTGAAAATGTTGAAGTTGGCCATTTTGTTCCTGAAGAAGGGCAAACGAGTCAAGA
This sequence comes from Chengkuizengella sediminis, assembly GCF_010078385.1. Classification (NCBI taxonomy): domain Bacteria; kingdom Bacillati; phylum Bacillota; class Bacilli; order Caryophanales; family Paenibacillaceae; genus Chengkuizengella; species Chengkuizengella sediminis. The sequence continues at coordinate 379,024 of NZ_SIJC01000004.1, read as the reverse complement.
TCCTAAATTTGTAAATTTAAATGATATTAAAAATTGGATACCGATTGGTTTAATTCTTATCTTTATCATTGTTATCATTGTGTACTCGCTAAAACGGAAAAAAGGAACATCAAGTTAAAAGATAATTGGGAGGAATCATCATGGAGCTGCAAGCACTACTGATTACATTTCGAGAAACTTTAGAGGCTTTATTGATCTTAGGCATCATTATTACTTTTCTTAAAAGAATGAACCATCCTGAATACACGAAGTATGTGTGGTTGGGTGCAGGTTTGGCCTTGGTGGCTAGTTTAGGTGTAGCCTTTGTTTTTCAAGTAGTGTTAACAAGCTTTTCCATGATGGCTAGTCAAATTTATCTTAAAATCTCAATTATGCTCATTTCGTCCATGTTATTAACACATATGGTATTCTGGATGGCGAAAAACAGTCGGGATATGAAAGGGAAACTTGAAGGAAAGTTAAAAACTTATGTCACAGCAGGAAGTGTTATTGGAATGGTCATTCATTCATTCCTAGTTATTTTAAGAGAAGGTGTAGAAACCGTATTTTTCTTTGTAGCTATTACAGGAGGAAACATTCAATTGGCATTACAAAGCTGGGGGGCACTAGCAGGGATTGTAATCGCAGCAGTAGTAAGTTATTTCTTCTTTAAAGGCACGATGCGTATTTCTTTAAAAACCTTCTTTAGAGTTACAGGTGCAATGATTATTGTGATTGCTGCAGGTTTATTAGTTCAAGGTGTTGGAATGATGCAGGATGTTGGTATAATCGGGAGTGTAATGCCGCAAGTGTATGATGTAACTTGGTTATTACCTGAACACCCTACAGATTACACTCAATATTTAAGAGATACAGGTACAGCTCCTCTTATCTCTGGCGATGTGGGTATTTTCTTTACAGCATTATTAGGATATGCAGCTACACCTTCTATTGAAGAAATATTAGTTTATTTTGGTTATTTTGCTGTCATCTTTTTATTGTTGTGGACTAGAAAAAGTGAATCTTCACAAAAGAAGCAAGTAGACAAGAAAACAACACAAGTGGTTGAGGATGCAAAAGTAGTTCATAGCAAAAAAGTTGTAAACGTATAGGAATGGATACATGATGGATCAAAATAAATATAAATGGGCGAGCAGCATGTTACTTTTTTTAATCTTCATTGGAATGTTCACATGGAGATTCATGCATATCTCGTCCTTTGCTCGTTCATGGGATATCGTTGATTTTGCACTAGCATTAAACCGTTTCGACTTATTAGCGATGCAGCCCCATTTCCCAGGGTATCCATATTTTATTTTTGCAGGAACGGTTGTACATCAGTGGATAAGTGATCCCGTTCAATCCTTAGTTATTTTAAATGTATTGATGACTTTGCTTTCAGCGATCCCCATTTATTTATTAGCTAGAAGAACTTTAACTAGACAAAAAAGTCTTGTTGCAGTTCTGTTTGTGCTTTCATTTAGTTATATCACATTAATTAGCGTAGAACCCATGTCCGAAGGAGCTGCAATTGCAGTGTTGTGGTGGTATTTATGGAGTATAAATTTTTCTTTATCTAATAAAAGTTTTTTGATTTCTTTAATGCCTTTGCTCCTCTTTAGTATATTAATGGGGATTCGTTTATCTTATTTAGTGTTTGGTATAGGTATTTTGTTGTTTTGGTGGATGAAATTAAAAAGGCAAGATTACACGATGAAATGGTTTGGTCTTCAGGTTTGCTTTTTCGTATTTTTTCAGAGTATTTGGGTGCTCGGTCTGGTTGTTTCTGAGGGAAGTTTAAGTGGGTTTATTAAATTAGCCTTATCCTTTACAACAGGTCATTTTTCGGATTGGGGTGGCACTTATGATGTTTCAAACGATTCATTAGCCACTCGAGTTTTTCAATTATTATTTTACAATTTGTATTGGACAGGGTTTAGTGGTCAATCCATCATTTTATCGGTAATCATGTTTGTTTTGTTGATAGTATTTTTAGTTGTAATCATTCAAAACAAACAGAAAAAACTCAGTCACTATTCTATGATTTTAATCGTGATGTTGATAAGTTATTTGTTTTGGGCATTATTCGCTCAAAATCTAGACAAGCCAAGGCATATCTCTCCTTTAGTGGGTCCGATGGTTTTATTGATGATTCAGTTCCTACTGAAAAATCTAAAATCTAAAATGGTTCTTATATTTATTTTTATTTTCATGGCATCTCAATTCATCCATGGAGCATTTATAATCAAAAACTATGCCAAAGAAGAACCTGCTGTTTATCAGCTCAGTAATTATTTATCTCAGCAAGATGACGATTTTATCGTATACACTTGGGAAGAAACTAGAGTGTTTCAATATTTAAAAGTGGATTATGCTCATCAGCGTGTATTTACTTATGATTATTTCTTACAAGAAATCAATAGAACGCCGTATAAGCAAATATGGATTACCGAACAGGTATTACTTGGGTTTGAACAGCAGGTAGGAGATTTAAGTAAACATGTTACTCCCATTAAAACATTTTACTCAGATCCATTATTTGACCCTGTGTATCATCAGATTACTTTATATAAATGGGAATAAACTACCTATCAAATGCAAATTTACATTGTGAAGTTATCAATTTAATGGATTGTTTAAACATGAAATTTATATTTTCTTTTAATGTATCGCATCATACTAAATAAATGGTATGGTGTTTTTTGCTTTTTTGAACTTAAAAAATTAAAAATAGTGCAGGGTATGTTTGTAATTAAGACGTCTATTACAACAGAGAGGGGGGAGCAGACATTACAGATGAAGTTTTAATTGAACAAGTGGTAGCCGGCGATCAAGAAGTTTTTCGAAAATTAATGGAAAAATACCAAACCTATATATTTCAAATCGTATATTCCGTTCTTCGTCACCAAAAGGATGCGGAAGATGTAACACAAGAGGTATTTATCCGTATTTATCATGCTCTCCCTCAGTATAAAAATCAAGGGTTTAAAACTTGGATGTCCCGTATTGCTGTGAATAAAGCGATTGATATGAAACGTAAAACACAGAGAAATAAAGAAGATTTAATGGAGATAGAAAAGGTTGAACATCTAACACATGGAAACGTGACTGAAATGGAATCGATTCAAAGAGAAAGGGTGCTTTTAGTTAAAACAAGACTAAATGAAATGCCTGAAAACTATAGAAATGTAGTGTTTGCTTATTACATTCAAGAAAAATCATATCGTGAAATTGCAAATGAACAGGGGATTGAAATTAAAAGTGTAGAGTCTAAGTTATATCGCGCAAAAAAATGGATCCGAAAAAATTGGAAGGAGGAGGAATTTAAGTGAATGATCATTTTAATAAACAACAATGGCTGAATTATGTAAACGATCAAGTCTCTGATACAGATCGATTGGAGTATGAAGAGCATTTATATACTTGTGAACAGTGTTTATCGACCTATACGCAGTGTATAGAGGAAAACACTTCTGCATTACCTGTGATAGAAAATGAGGATGATTTAAAAGAACAGGTGATGGATTCAATTCAACCAAAGAAAACAAAGCAAAAATTAATTCATAAACCTCTCTTTCAATATGTGGTGGCAGCTAGCATTACCATGGTGCTCATGTCATCAGGGGTATTCCAGCAAGTGGCTTTACAGCAGGATCAATTTGAGCAGGAAACACAAGATAAACCCCCAGTTTCAGAGGAATTAACGAATAAGATTTCAGATTTTCTAAACGATTTACCAACAAATTTAAGAGGAGGTCAGAAAGATGAATAAAAATAAAGCTTTAGCCTTTTTTCTCGGATTCATTCCTGGAGTAGGGCATCTTTACTTAGATCGTAAGGCACGTGCCTTTTTATACAGTGCTGGATTTTTTGGTCCGTTATTTCTAGGAATTGTTTTAGGTTTTATTAGTGGAGCTGAAGAATTTATGATATTTGGCGTACTACTTGCTTTATTAGTAGGGATTATTAATATGCTGGACATGATTTTTACCTTAATTTCGATGCCAAAATATGAACAACAGACCGTAGCAACAGATAGAGAATATGGTTATGTTAAAACGAGTGCTAACCAGCAGAATGAAAGATTTTTTACTATTTTGCTTTCATTTATCCCTGGTTTGGGTCATTTCCAATTAGGATTAACGAATAGAGGTTTAACTTTGTTAGTTGGATTCTTTGGTCTATTTACGATGATTGGATTTGTGAGTGTTATAGTAGATGATGCTTTTCTCGTTTTTTTAGCAGCCTTACCTATCATTTGGTTATATAGTTTATTTGATTGCATTCAACTACTTAATCGCAAACAAAAAGGAGAAGAATTAGTGGACACTTCGGTATTTGAGGATTTAGAAAGGCATAGGGAAGTAGGTAAAAAGAGCAAAGTATTGGCTACTTTATTATCCATATTCCCTGGTGCAGGTCATTTATATTTAGGTCTTCAAAAACGAGGACTTCAATTGATGGCGGGATTTTTATTTTCGCTTTATATATTGGATGTTTTAAGATTATCTCTGTTTTTATTTATTATTCCGCTCATTTGGTTTTTCAGTTTCTTTGATGCGTTGCAAAATGTTTCTAGATATAACGAAGATAAAAAATTAGAGGATACTCCTATTATCGAATGGTTTATACATCATCAGAAGTGGTTGGGTTTTGGATTAGTAGCGCTTGGAAGTTATTATTTGTTTGATCAAGTCATTTTGGTGTACGTTGATTCACTTTTTCCAGACTATAGCATTCGATGGACATTTGATCAATATTTTCAGACTACTCTAATCTCATTCCTATTTATATTTGGAGGATTCAGATTACTAAAGGGAAGTAAAAGTAAGAAGTAAGGGGGGAGAAACAAGATGAAACAATGGCGTGTAGGTACGTTATCAATGGCATGTTCGTTAATATTATTGGGGATCGTTTTATTCTTATCGCAAATATGGGGTTATGAAATTTTAGATATTTTGATTACATGGTGGCCACTTATTATTGTACTCATTGGTTTAGAGATTTTAGTTTATTTATTTATTTCTAAAAAGGAAAATCCAGTGATTAAATATGATATATTCAGCATATTATTTGTTGGTTTTATAGGTGTATTGTGTATACTGCTTTTCATGTTTACTTCTACAGGGTTAATTGAAGAGGTTCGGTACGCTTTGAATGAAGTTGAAAGTAATCAGGAGCTCCCAACAGTAAATCAAACTATACCTGAGGAAATAAAGCGAATCATCGTGCAGACAAATAATCAATTTTATCATTCGATTCAAGTTGACTCAACAAAGGAAAGGGAACTTCACTTATTTGGAAATGCATTTATTCGTTCTTCTTATGAAGGTTCGGAATTGAAATTAGAGGATTATTTTAGTCAAAATATAGTTGGAGATACGATGTATGTAACATTGAAAAATCTACCTAGAAAAAGTGGTTTAGCTAGTGATTATAAATATATGAATGTGACACTTGTTTTGCCAGAGCAGTTAAAGGTTGAAATGGATGACAGATATACTGATTTTGTTATGCTTACAGAGAGTGATAATGAGAATTGGAACCTCGTTACAAATTAAATCGTTAATTGATAGAGAGGATGTAGTGTTCTTGGTTTCGAACACGCCATCCTTTTTTTGAAGAGTAAAAAACTTTCTTTCGGGAAAAAATGAAGGGATAAGCTGATTAGATTCAGGGAGGATATACATGGATAAAAAAAAGATAGAAGAAAAAGTGACTGAGGTATTAACAGAAGGTAAATATCAAAGCGAAAATGTTGAGGATGCAGCTGTAGATCTCATTAACGCTAAGTATGAAATTCGAAAGCAAACAGAATTGGATCCGATCGTTGAAGAAACAAAGAAAATCAGAAAAGTTGTGAAAAGTGATGATCAACTTTACAATGAATACATGTCTAGTATAAAAGAAAATAAATAGGGTGATGATGAATTGTGGATTATTCGATCTTAGAACCACTAATCAAAGAAAGTAAAAACCATTGTAATGAAGGAAAAGTGGCAAGTTACATCCCAGAATTATCAAAAGTATCTGGTGACTTATTAGGCATTACAGTACATGAAGTTGGCAAAGATCCTGTATCTGCAGGAGAATGTATGCCTAAATTTACACTCCAGAGTATATCGAAAGTTTTTACATTATTACTAGCATTAATGGATAGAGGAGAAAAGCAGGTTTTTGACAAGGTAGGGATGGAACCGACAGGTGATATGTATAACTCTTTAATGAAACTAGAAATTGTAACACCTGGTAAACCCTTTAATCCAATGATTAACGCGGGGGCGGTTACGGTCACTTCATTCATCGATGGTGATAATGTAAATCATCGCTTTGAACGTATTTTATCTTTTATTCAAATACTAAGTGGAGATGATTCTATCTCATATAATGAAAAAGTATACCGTTCAGAGGATGAAACCGCACACCGGAATCGTGCATTGGCTTATTTGTTAAAAGATAATCAAATCTTAGAAGGAAATGTGGAAGAACATTTAGAGGTATATTTTAAGCAATGTTCGATTGAAATTAGTTGTACCAATTTAGCTCGAATGGGTATGATATTAGCCAACAATGGGAAAGACCCTGCAACATCTGAGCAACTAATTCCTAAAAGGTATGTTCAAATAGCTAAAACATTTATGATTACTTGCGGAATGTATAACGCATCAGGGGAATTTGCCATAGAAGCTGGCATTCCTGCTAAAAGTGGTGTTTCAGGAGGCATTCTGGCTGTTGCTCCTAATATGGGAATTGGAGTGATTGGACCAGCGTTAGATTATAAGGGGAATAGTATTGCTGGGATAAGATTGTTAACTCGGTTATCACAAGAATGGAACTTAAGTATTTTTTAGCTTTTCTAAAAGATTTTGTATAATTCATCCTTAACAAGTTAAAATAAAAAGCCGCCCTAATAGGTACAAAATTAACTCTACCTTCTTCTGACGGTTTTATTTTTAAAAAGGTATAAACTCACGCACATTTTATTGTAGCCTGTAATATTCGTCCATACAAAACAAACTTCAAATTCATAGAATATACTATTTCTATGAAAAGGAGGGATTAGTATGAGTGCATATACTAGTTATAGTGGAAATGGCTTAGCTTTCGTATTAGTTCTTTTTATTCTATTAATTATCATTATATATTCTGCACTTGAAATTGCAGAGGCTGGATAATAGTCATGAAATATAGTATTAAAAAATCTCGCTATTTAGAGTGAGATTTTTTTAATCAGCGTTTAAAATAAATTTATCAATGACGTGTTTCACGCCATCTTCATTATTACTATGTGTGATATAATTAGCAATTTCCTTCAACGTAGGAACCGCGTTATTCATAGCTACACCTAATCCAGCTACTTCTAACATTTCGTGATCGTTCCAGCTGTCTCCGATGGCAATAACTTCAGATATATCACAACCATAATGCTGGGCTAAAAACTGTAATGCATGTCCTTTTGTAGCTTCCTTATGAACAATTTCTAAGAAGTATGGTTTTGATTTTGTGATATGAACCTGGTCGCCAATTTTTTGCTGTAAGTCGATTGCAATTAGATCTATAACCTCTGGCTGATTGATGATTAGGAGTTTTGTTAAAGGTTTTGACACAAGAGTATGAAATTCGGCTTCAACTTTAAAAGGAACCTTTGAAACCTCTGAATATTCTTTTACGATATCATTTTCTTCTTTTACATAAAGCTCATCTCCATGATATACCTGAAGGTGATGTTTGTTTTCAACCGCATATTTGAATACATAGTCACTAATTGCTTCAGGTACTGAACGCTCATAGATGATTTCTTCATCCAATAAATTTTTAACGAGTGAGCCTTGATAAGTAATCAAAGGGACATTTAAATTAATTTGTTTAGCGATTTGTTTTGCTGATGCAAACATTCTTCCAGTGGCTAAAGTGATGACCACATCTTGCTTAATGGCTTTAATAAGAGCTTCTTTTGTAGCTTCTGTCACAATTCTATCATCATTTATTAACGTATCATCCACATCGATGGCTACCATTTTGTATTTCATAGTAAGTTAGGGTCTCCCTTCACGCATCTCTCTAGTTTTACTAGTCATTTCTAATAATTAAATAAACAATTAAACCTAAAATAGGAAATAAGATCGTTCCAATTAATACAACGATCGCATATTCTTTAGAATTTCCTTTTCTTCTGGCATCTCTATATGCCCAAACACTTGTAATGATATTTAAAAATAATAAAAAAAGTCCGAAAAGGAAAAATAATCCCATTATACCTGCTGCAAAAGTTTCCATATTATTGACCTCCTCAAAACAAATAAACAAATAGGCTTTTCCTATTAGTTTATGAATAATTATAACACTATTTTACCCATAAAAGTGAAAATGCTGTTTCTAACGATAACCACTGAAAGGCATTTTTATAAAAAAAGACAAAGCTACCATAAAAATAGCTTTGTCACGACAATCTTGCGTCACTTTTTTAGTTGATTGCTAAAATAAACCTTAACTGATTCGTTAAATTCCTCTACATATGGTTTTAATGACTTCCCTCTCCAAGTTTTCTGAGCGTATACATTTAATTGGTTTACAAATGCACGATTTGCTGACACATAAATTTCTTCAACTTTTGGATTTAACTTTTTGACTTCCATAATTACTTTTTCTTTTAATCTGCTTGAAATATTGTTTTCGTTCTCTAGTGTGAATTTTGAATTCTTATCTGTAACTAAATTTTTTGGATTTGTATAGACAATCCCGCCATTCTCATTGTATCCATCATCAGATTTTCCTGAATTGTTTTGTTCGTGAATATTCCCTTTTCCAAATCCGCCAGTAGCAGTGTGATCTAAAACAAGAGAAACATATGCATTTCGATTGGTTAGTATAACATAGGAATGACTAACACCAGGAATATCCATAATTTCTTTTGCTGTAAACGGACTAAAACGGATGCTTGTATTTTCGTGTGTATTTATGTTCTCGATTTGTTTTGCATTCATTTTACTCATCTTAACATCAGACATTTCATTCAGTGTTCGTTCATTTAAATTTTGTTCGCTTTGTTGGTATTCCTGTTTATAATTACATGATGTAAGAATAGCGATGATGATTAAGGCATAAAAGAAGTGAGTTAATGTTTTCAATACAACCCCCCCAAACATAATGTTAATGTTTCAATTTTGAAATAACTAATTAAATTTAGGGTTGTACTTCTGACTAAGAATTATACATCTACGCATAATAAAAATAAGAATTGGAAATAAAGTCTATATGAGACATTTGAATATAATCAATCATTTTTAAGAACAATTTGTGAACTTGCTTAGGATGATTGACAAATAAGTATAGTGAATTTATATTTAATAAAGTGATTAAGTTTATTGACAAGGAAAGCCATCCATGGTAAAACAATCTTTTCTTTAAATTTCTTTAAAAGAGATGTGAGCAATTTAAAACTTAGAAGCGGGGTAGATATTCAGTGAATCGGTGGCATTTATGGAAACGTATAATCCCCTTGTTAATGGTATTTTCTTTATTGTTAACAGGTTGTAGTTTAGTGGGACAAGGTTCGAATCCAATCGATCCAAAAGCATCCGTTGCCGAAGAGCAATACGGACTTATTTTATTGTCTATAGGGATTATGATTTTGGTGGTTATTGTAGTTTTTGCTTTATATTTTTATGCAATTGTACGTTATCGCCGTAAACCAGGTGATGATTCAATTCCTAAGCAGGTGGAAGGAAGCCACAAGTTAGAAATCATTTGGACAGTGATTCCTATGATATTGTTGCTTATTTTAGCGGTTCCTTCGGTAGCACTTACTTTTTCCCAAGATGAGGATTATAGTGATGATCCAGAAGTGATTCAAGTTAAAGCGACAGGGCACCAATTTTGGTGGGAATTTGAATATTCGGATTTAGGGATTTATACAGCACAGGATTTAGTACTTCCAGTTAATCAGAGAGTTCAGTTTGAATTAACTTCCTCTGATGTTATTCATTCGTTCTGGATTCCAGCAATGGGTGGAAAAATGGATACAAACCCAGGAATGACCAATCTTTTATACTTAGACACTCCTGCTGAACCGGAAGTATTATTAGGAAAATGTGCGGAGTTTTGTGGAGAATCTCATGCTTTGATGGACTTTAAAGTGAAAGTTGTAAGTCAGGAAGAATATGATACATGGGTAGCTAATATGCAAGCACCGGCTGCAGTTGTAGAAGCAGATGTAAAATCTGGTGAAGAATTATTTAAGCAAAATTGTATGTCTTGTCATGCGATCGATGCAGGTACACCTGGATTAGGACCAAATCTTAAAGGTTTTGCTGATCGTGAAGTCGTTGCTGGATATCTTGAAATGACGGATGGTAACATTTTTGAATGGATCAAAAAACCAGAGGAATTTAAAGGTAAAACAGTAGAAATGCCAGCTATACCTTTAGATGATAATCAATTTAATGATATTGTTCAATATTTAAAAACGCTTAAACTAGAGTAATATACATGATTTAAAGAACACATAAGAAACGAGGAGGATATACATAGTGGCGCACTCGGTTAAAAAGTATAGAGGGTTGATGGATTGGCTTACAACCGTTGATCATAAAAAAATAGGCATACTTTATTTTGCTGCGGGTGGCTTTTTCTTTATTGTTGGTGGAATAGAAGCCCTTTTGATAAGACTCCAATTAATGTTCCCTATGGGGGCTAATGGAGAATCATGGTTTCTAACTGGGCAAACCTACAATGAAATCATGACCATGCATGGAACAACCATGATTTTCTTAGCAGCAATGCCATTGATTTTTGGTTTAATGAATGCAGTAGTTCCATTGCAGATAGGAGCAAGGGACGTTGCTTTTCCCTTTTTAAACTCATTAGGTTTTTGGACCTTTTTCTTCGGAGGAGTATTATTAAATATTAGTTGGTTTACAGGTACAGTCCCAGACATAGGCTGGACTGCTTATGCACCACTATCTGGATCGGAATTTAGTGGAACGGGTTCGGATTATTATGCAATCGGGCTACAGATCGCAGGTATAGGGACGTTAGTCGGTGGGATTAACTTCCTTGTAACAATTATAAATATGAGAGCACCAGGTATGACATTTATGAGAATGCCATTATTTACTTGGACAGTTTTTATTACATCAGGAATTATCCTTTTTGCTTTTCCAGCATTAGCTGTAGGGTTAATTTATATTACTTTTGACAGACTTTTTGATGCGAACTTCTTTGTCACCGCAACAGGTGGTAATGCAGTATTATGGGAGCATATCTTCTGGATTTTCGGACATCCTGAAGTATATATTTTAATTCTTCCTGCATTCGGAGCAATTTCAGAAATTTTACCAACTTTTGCAAGGAAACGTTTATTTGGGTATAGCTCTATGGTATTTGCAACAGCACTTATCGGATTTTTAAGCTTTATGGTATGGGCTCACCATATGTTTACAGTAGGTATGGGAGACATAGCAAATGCACTATTTGGTGTTGCCACGATGTTGATAGCCATTCCAACAGGAATAAAAGTATTTAACTGGTTATTTACGATTTGGGGCGGGAAAATTCAGTTTACTACAGCAATGTTATACGCTACATCATTTATTCCAACCTTTGTTATGGGTGGAGTTACGGGGGTAATGTTAGCTATACCTCCAGCGGATTTCCAGTTCCATGATAGTTATTTTGTAGTCGCGCATTTCCATTATGTTATCGTTGGTGGAATCGTATTAAGTTTATTAGCTGCTGTATATTATTGGTGGCCAAAAATGTTCGGTCGTATGTTAAATGAAACATTAGGTAAATGGAGCTTCTGGTTATTCTTCTCAGGATTCCATTTAACATTCTTTATTCAACATTTCTTAGGATTATGGGGCATGCCTAGACGTGTATTTACTTACTTGCCTAATCAAGGCTGGGATACGGCCAACTTTGTAAGTACGATTGGTGCATTTTTCATGGCTGCGGGTGTCATCGTGATATTATTAAATGTTATTATTTCAATTAAAGGACCAAAAGCTCCAGCGGATCCATGGGATGGACGTACATTGGAATGGTCAATTGCCTCACCTTCACCAGAATACAATTTTAAACAATTACCTTTAGTAAGAGGATTAGATGCATTCTGGTTGGAAAAAATGGATGGTAAAAAAGAAATGACGCCTGCTGAACCATTAGGTCCCATTCATATGCCATCAGCATCCATCTTACCGTTTTTCATGTCATTAGGGTTGTTTATTGCAGGTTTTGGTTTTATGTATCGCGGTTATGAATTTGATAGTGCGTTTATAAACAACTTGTTTGGGAATAATATTATTGCCATTTGTGGATTAGCAATCACACTTGTTTGTATGTTCTTAAGATCTGTTTACGATGATCACGGTTATCATATTGAAGTAGAAGAATTACAGAAGGAGGGGTAATCATGAGTCATGCGGAAGCTCATTTAGATAAACTGCCTCCTGAACCAGAAAAAGCGACATTAGAGGGCAGAAATAAGGTTTTAGGTTTTTGGTTGTTTTTAGGTGGAGAAACGGTTCTTTTTGGAACTTTGTTTGCTACATTCATAGCATTAAGAAATAGCACTTTAGACGGGCCATCTGGAGTAGAATTATTTTCATTAAGCATCACAGCTATAGCTACATTTATCTTATTAACAAGTAGTCTAACGAGTGTATTTGCAATTCAAGCGATGCACCACAAGAACATTAAAAATATGTTGATTTGGCTGGGAGTAACGGTTGTTTTAGGTCTTGGATTTTTAGGGTTAGAAATATTTGAGTTTTGGGAGTATGTGAATCATGAGTCCTTTGGCTTTACAACGAGTGCATTTAGTTCATCGTTTTATGCACTAGTTGGTTTTCATGGAGCTCACGTAGCACTTGGAGTTCTTTGGATTTCATTACTCATGATTCAAATAAAGAAAAAGGGTCTGACCACCGTGACAGCACCTAAAATTTATGTAGCATCATTGTACTGGCATTTTATTGATGTGGTTTGGGTATTTATCTTTACCATTGTATATCTTATGGGAAAGGTAGGTTAATCATATGGAAGCAAATCAAGAACAAGTACAGGATCGAGTTAAACGTGGTACTATTCATGAGGGACCTAAAAATCATATTATCGCATTTGGAATATCGATCTTTTTAACATTACTTGCCTTTATGGCAGTAGCTAATTCTGCATTAGACCCAACGTTCATCAAAATATTTATCGTATTACTAGCCATCTTTCAAGCTGTAATTCAATTAGCATTTTGGATGCATATGAAAGATCGAGGTCATTTCTTTCAAATTATGTTCCTAGCTACAGGGGCATTTGTAGCAATAACCGCGTTTATTACGGCCATTTATTGGGTTTGGTTATAAGAGTAAGACAATTAGGAGCAAATTTTAAGATTTGCTCCTTTTGTTAAATTAATATTAATAAAAATGCCCCGCAAAAGTAATCTGTCGATCGTAAGCTGCCACGTCGATGTGGCAACTCCGACAACAGTTCATCCATGAACTGGGTATCATTTAAAGAGCTACTTTTGTGGGTATCTTGGAAGGGATGCTTTATGTTTGGTTTAGTCGAGCAATTTGGTTTTAGTGCGGTTTGGAGTCCACTGTTTCTTATGTTCAGCTTGTTTATTGCAACTTTGTATTTATGGTTAGTGGGTCCTGGTAGAGATCGTTTTAAAGATTCGGAACCAGTAAAGTTAATCCAAAAAGTTTCATTTTTATTTGGCTTATTTCTTGTGTATCTTTCACATGGAGGACCGTTAGACTTATTAGCGCATTTAACATTTACTGGACATATGATTGGGATGTCCGTTGTATACATGGTTGCACCACCATTTCTTATTTTAGGATTACCAGTATGGTTTTTAAGAGCTTTTTTCAATTTGAAGTGGATTAAAAAAGGTACTTTTATACTTCATCCGATTTTTACTGTACTGTTTTTCAATGCGGCTTTTTCAATTTATCATATACCGATGGTTCATGATTTTGTGATGATCCATTATAATGTGCATACAGCTTATTACATTCTTCTGTTTGTTGCTGCCATGATGATGTGGTGGCCGATTGTTTGTCCAGTTCCTGAAATGGATAAAATATGGGGCGTTAAAAAGATGGGTTACATTTTCCTAAACGGAGCTTTACTTACGCCAGCATGTGCACTCATTATTTTTTCACGTACTCCGTTATACGGTTCGTTTAATGATCCATTAATATGGGCTCAAGCATTAGGATATTGTTTCCCAGCAAGTTCATCAGAGATCTTGAATTTATTCACAGGACCACAAGCTTTTGCTTTTACGAAACCTGCTGAGGATCAACAACTTGGTGGTGTCATCATGAAGTTGATTCAGGAGTTTATGTATGGTGGATTTTTACTATATACATTCCGTCAATGGTATGATAAAGAGAAAAGGAATGATCCTGAAAAAGAAAAAATGGATCGTTTGTTAAATAAACATGGTCAACGAGTTTAATTAAAAATAACAATGTTTTGAAACTATATTTATGATTTCACGTAAAAACGATTAGGAGAATATCTCTTGGTCGTTTTTTATACTTTTAAACATAATATTGAATTAGTTGCTACATATTAGAGAAAGGGGTGGTGTTATGACAACCTTAAAGTTGGATCAGGTAACGAAACAATTTGTGGATAAAACTGCAGTAGATCATTTAGATTTATCAGTATCAAAAGGAGAAATATATGGTTTATTAGGTGCGAATGGCGCTGGTAAGACGACATCGATGCGCATGGTGCTTGGATTGATTTATCCAGATGAAGGTCAGATATTATATAATGGAAAAACTTTCACAGAAGAGTTAACTAGTAAACTAGGTTATTTACCTGAAGAAAGAGGACTATACCCTAAAGTGAAAGTCAGCGATCAACTGTTGTATTTAGCTCAGTTAAGAGGTTATTCCAAAAAACAAGCAGATAAAAACTTAAAGGATTGGCTTGAACGTTTTGAAGTAACTGAGTATTATAATAAAAAAGTGGAGGAGCTTTCAAAAGGGAATCAGCAAAAAATTCAATTCATTGCTTCAGTCATTCATGACCCAGAAATTTTAATATTAGATGAGGCTTTTAGCGGATTGGATCCAGTGAATGTTGAACTACTTAAAAAAGCAGTGAAGGACTTAAGAGATACAGGTACCAGTATCCTTTTTTCTACACATCGTATGGAACATGTAGAGGAGTTATGCAGCAATATTTCAATATTAGATCGCTCTAAAACGGTTTTAAAAGGAAACATAAAAGATATTAAATCTACATTTCCAAGGGAAAGAGTAATTTTAAGTGTTGAAAATGAGATATCAGGGCTTGAGTCTATAACGGGTGTAAATTCTGTTCAGAAACAGTCCTATGGTTACGAAATAAAAATTTCAGAAGTAGAAGCTGCACAGAATATTTTAAAAATAGCTATGGATCAAAGCACGGTTTCCCGTTTTGAAGTTCTAGAGCCGACATTAAATGAAATTTTCATTAAAGTTGTTGGAGGTGAGGGAAATGAATAAATTGTTTACAGTAGCTGCGTTCACAATTCGAAATAAGCTCAAAACCAAAGCATTTATCATAACAACACTTATTATAGCTCTAATCATGTGTATAGGACTGAATGTTCCTTACATAATCACCGTGTTTTCTTCTGATGAACCAGTCAAAATTGGTTTTTTAGAAGATAATTCTGAGATTGCTACAAGTGTTCAGCAATATTTCCAAAAACAAGAGGATGCAGATGTTGAAATTGTACTTTTTGGAGAAAAAAATACGATAGAAGAAAACGAACAAATGGCAATGGATAAGTTAAATGAAGGTGAAATAGAGGGATATATTCAACTAAAAAACGAGGAAGTGGATGGTTTTCCAATCGTAGTATATACTTCAGAAACATCTTTAGGATATAATCTTCAAGCTGAATTTCAGAACGTTTTTAAATTATTAAAGACAGATATCGTAGCAAAAGAAATGGGTTTGTCTAGTGATGAGCAAACTATACTACTTGCTCCTGTTTCCTTTGAAAGTGTGGAATTAACAGATACAACGGATACTACCCAAGGAGGAACACAAGCAGAGGGGAAGAATGAATCTGAAGAGAAAATATCTCTATTTATATCGTATGCTGTAATCATCCTTCTTTTTATGGGGATTATGATTTCAGGTCAATTAATAGCGACTGAGATTACGACAGAAAAGAGTTCTCGAGTGATGGAAATTTTAGTGACCTCCGTTCCTTCCTTAACACAAATGTTTGGCAAAATTATTGGGATGTTTATTGTAAGTATGAGTCAAATTCTAATATTCGTTACCGTGTTAGTAGTAAATATACTGTTACCTCATAATGCAGAAGTGTTTGAACAGATTAATTTAGATATGAGCAGTGTAGATTTGACTTTGATCTTACCGATTTTCGTTTATTCGATATTGTTATACTTCATGGGTTTCTTTTTATATTCTACATTATTTGCAGCTATAGGCTCTATCGTAAGCCGAACGGAGGATTTAGGTCAAGCAATCATGCCGATGACATTTATTTCATTAGCTGGTTTTTATATTGCTATATTTAGCATCAGTATGCCAGATTCAGCACTTGTTGTTTGGTCTTCTTTTATTCCCTTTTTCACCCCGTTTGTGATGACACTCCGCATTGGTATTGGCGAACCTGCATTATGGGAAATTTGGTTATCCTTGGGCATTTTACTTGCAACGATATTAGGTGGTGGCTGGTTATCTGCAAAAATATATCGTACAGGAGTCTTGATGTATGGAAAACGACCTTCAATTAAAGAACTTCGTAAAGCTATGAAGGCTTTTAAGGTGTAGATGAAAAAACCTATATAGGTCAGGAATCCTTGATCTATTAGGTTTTTTTATTTATTGAATATTGAAAAGTATATTATATAGCAGTTTTTGTGGAAATATTAATCTGAATGAGGGCCAATTTTATTTATCCAATTCAAAATATTATAATATGATTAGTAATTAAAATGTAGAGAATATGGGGGCTGATCTGAATTAAAAAACTATCTTTTAAGTTAGGAATGTTGTTTTTTATTTTTATATTCCTCATTGAATCTATGCTTTTCTTTTTTCTTTATTTTTCTATCGTCAGTGAGAGGGTTGAAAGTGAAACAGATAACTTATTAGCTCGTGGAATGAGTCATCGTAATGTATTAGAAAAAAAATTTGATTTAATCACGATTAAACATGTAGCACTTATGGAATCTGAAGCTGAAACAATGGTTGTCATTACAGACGATAAATTTGAAATAGTAGAAGCCTCAAATGAGGTCAATGATGAAATGAAACATTTCATACAAAAAAGTAAAACAATTGATTTTTCACAACATGGTGTAATGGTTGAATCTCGTTGGAGGAGTGAACCCTTTTTAGCAACGATAAATCCCATACTTATTGGTGAGAGTAAAAAAGGATATGTGTATATGTTTTTGGAAACACAACCTATAAGGGATATGATTCAAAGTCTGACGATACAGTTTCTCATAGTGGGGATTCTTGCAATTGTTATTTCTATAATCATAACCTTGTTTTTGTCTAGGTTTATAACAGTTCCTTTAATTCAAATGAAAAAAGCTACTGAAAAACTTAGCCATGGAAAAAGTGATGTAATGTTAGATACTTATCGTGAAGATGAGTTGGGTGATCTCTCTCGATCGATACAGAAACTATCCAATGATTTGAAGAGATTAAAAAAAGAAAGGTCAGAATTTTTATCAAATATTTCACATGAACTTCGGACACCACTAACTTACTTAAAAGGATATGCTGATGTATTAAAAAGACCAAACCTTACCCTGAAAGAAAGAGAAGAATTTATTACTATTATTCAAGAAGAAGCTGAAAATGTAACAAGTTTAGTGGAAGATTTGTTTGACCTCGCAAAAATGGATCAAAATGAATTCTTAATTCGCAAAGAACGAGTTAATTGTTGTAACTATCTTCAGGAAATTGTTGCTCGATTTAAACCAGCTTATGAGGAAAATGATGTTTCACTGGAACTTTTTTGTGATGAGTCTATTTATGTAAATATTGATCGGATACGATTTGGACAAGTAATCCATAACTTTCTAGACAATGCTTTAAAATACTCTTCTTCTAATACTCGTGTACAAATTAGCGTACTAAAAGAGAACCAGCGAATCAAGATACAAATCTCTGATGAAGGAGAGGGTATTCCAAAAAAGGATTTATCAAGAATATGGGATCGTTTATATAGAGTAGATAAATCTCGTTCACGTGTTACAGGAGGCAGTGGATTAGGTTTAACAATTGCAAAAGAAATTATTGAAAGACATGATGGAGAGGTAGGGGTTGAAAGTGAAATAAGGAAGGGAACAATCTTTACCATCTACTTGGAAATAGAAGAGGAGTGAAAATAGTGAAAGTATTAATTGTTGATGATGAAATTAGAATGCAGCAGTTGCTAAAGTTATATTTAGTGCCAAATGGCTTTCAATGTTTAGCAGTAAGTAATGGGAAAGATGCGATTCATTTACTCGAAGGAGAATCTTTTGATTTGGTACTTCTTGATATTATGATGCCTGAGCTAGATGGTTGGGAAACAGCTGAAACCATACGTGAGTTCTCTGATGTACCCATTATTATGCTGACTGCACGTGATCAAAGTAGCGATATGGTGAAGGGATTAAAGATTGGAGCGGATGATTACATAACAAAACCTTTTGACGAAGCTGTTTTGTTGGCACGTATTGAGGCAGTTCTAAGAAGAACACATCACATACAACAGATTGAATTTAAAGGTTTAAAATGGGATGAAGAAAAACATGAATTAGATTATAAAGATAAAGTGATTACTTTAACGCCAAAAGAGTTTGAAATGATAGGTTTGTTTTTAAAACATCAGCAATCAGTATTCAGCCGCGAAAAGTTAATCGAAACAATATGGGGATTCGATTCAGATATAGAAGGGCGTACAGTAGATTCGCACTTAAGAAATATTAGGGAAAAGTGTAGAAATGTTAGTTTTCCAATTGATGATCATTTAAAAACAGTATGGGGGATAGGTTATAAATGGGAATGAACTCTCTTCAAAGATTCTGCACAATTGACTGCTAAAATAAGAATATGGAAAGGAGATGACTTTAAATGCATTGGTTTGATGAATGTGCAGGTTTTCAAGGAGGAGGAATAATGATGTTAGGTATGTTTCTTTTTTGGGGTGCATTAGTCTTTTTAGGTTTCTATTTATTGAAAAAGTATATCAATGGAAATCGAGGATCGACACACCATATTGATATTTTAAAAGAACGACTAGCTAGAGGTGAGATAACAGTAGAAGAGTATGATCGATTGAAAGAAAAATTATGACATGAATATAAATTAAACTATTCCATTAAGGTTGATTTTATGAGAATCTTGAAAAACAACCTTACTCCTTTAAATTGGAGGAATAAGGTTGATTATTAGTTTAAATGTTTATATATATTTTCAACTAGATCATCGGGATCATTCCCTTTGATTATTTCTTTGTTTACTAATGCGTACAATGATTGAGCACATGTAGGACAATTTTCTAAGCAGTCATACGTTTCAATATCTAAATTAGGATCTTTATTTAGGTTTTCGAAAGCTTTTTGAGTACCATTCTCTAAATTCGTTTTACAAAACTCAATAACCGGCTTCAAAGATTTCACCACCTCTCACTGATTTGTAAAAAGTTATAATATGTGACTTCTGAGGCCTTGTTTTAAACTCAAAATCAAAAAGTTTTGATATTTATTATACTATACCCCTGCATAGTATATGTCAAGTGGGAATATCCAAATTATACATAATTAACATGTAACTATGTTTCATGAACAATGAGAAGTGTAAGTATTAACATGTTATAAATCGTTAATTTTTGTGAACTTTAAAAGGTGGAGTATAACCGTCATATTGGATTATTGTTTTCATCCCGCCATCAGCATGTAATAAATCATGGCAATGAAATGCCCAATGTCCAGGGTATTCTGCTTTAAACATGATTTCGTATTCATCTCCTGGTAGTATGTTAATCACATCTTTTACAAGTGTTTTTGGAAGTAGTTCTCCATTTTTTGAAATGATCTGAAATGGGTGTCCATGTAAGTGCATAGGATGGTCAAACATACTAGCATTTATTATTTTCACTTTAACAAGATCCCCTTCATTTACTACTAAAGGGATGGTTTCGGGATAAGCTTTTTCGTTGATTGTAAATTGTAAACCCTCACCCCATTTTACATCTGCGTTTAAAATCATTTCATATTCTAATGTTGGCTTGTCATCTTTTGCAAATATTGGTTCCATCGCATCATATTCTGTAGGTTTCTTTATTTCTTTTGTAAAGTCTAGTTTTTGTGGTGATTCATTAATAGAGTCATCTATGATTACAGGCATTTTCATATCAGCAGATGCAAAATCTATATCAGCACTTTGTATGTACCAAGAATCTTTATTTTCAACTTTAAATTCAATATCAATTCTTTCACTCGGTGCAATTTCCAAAATATCCGTAGTTAAGGATGGATTAGGAACGTCACTTGCATCAGATGCAACAATTGTATAAGGCTGTTCGTTAAAATCTAACCAATGTTTCATGTAACCAGAATTAATGAAACGCAGGCGAATGATTTCACCCTGATTAACCAATAAAGGCTGAGTATCAGGATACCTTTTCCCATTTATAGTAAATGCGTTATAAAGCATTTCTGTATCTGAGTCTCCAAAATAAGGACTTGCATTGTAAATTTCTCCTGTATTATCATCCTTACTACTTTCTTCTAAACTATTAGTATTTAATCCTAGCATATCATTCGTATTAATAGCATTGATGTCGCTTATAGGTAACGACCATTCATCTAAGATCAAGACAAAATCTTGATTATACGATTTTTCATTAGGTTCAATAATAAATGCTCCATATAGACCTTTATCTACTTGGTTTGCGCTGTTTTGATGTGAATGGTACCAATAGGTACCAGCTTTGTTTGCTATGAATTCATAAGTGAAACTTTCGTCAGGTTGTACGGGGTTTTGAGTGACTCCTGCAACTCCATCCATGGTGTTAGGTAATACCATGCCATGCCAATGGATTGTTACGGGTTCAGTTAATGTATTTTGTAAATTCACTCTGACTGTGTCCCCTTCAGTTACACGAATTTCTTCACCTGGAACAGTTCCGTTATAAGTCCAAACTTGGTCAATTACATTTCTACCAAAATTCCATTCTAATGCTTGTGTTGTAATGTTAAATTCTTTGATTTGTGATGTCATTTCAGATTCAAGCAATTGGAGGTCTGAGGGTGTAGAAATGAATAATAGTATGATGGTTAATAGTGTTATCATATTGTAACTCCCTTGAACTACTCTGAAGATTTTATAAAGAAAAACATATCAGAAAAATGTGGAGAAATTGTGCAGAAATCTTATAAAAATATCTTCTTATTTCTCGTCGGTTGGAAATGAAAAAATATGGTTTATCTTTCGTGTTTATGCATATATGTGTACAAACCTAATTTTTATTGGAGGGGAATCCATTGACTCTATCTTTATTATTTGTCATATCTTCTATTGTGCTTTTCACCTTATTTTTATTTTATTATATTTTTACTAAACGAAAACACATTTCATGTATGACAGGGATGATGATTGCAATGACCGTTGGAATGATGGTTGGTTTATTAAGTGGTGTTATACTTGGAATTATGTTTTCAGAACTGTTTATTGCAACATTATTGGGAATGATAGTAGGAATGATAGCAGGATATTTATTAGGATCTCCTATTAGCATTATGGCAGTGTTAGATGGGATTTTATCAGGTTTAATGGGAGGTATGATGGGTGCAATGTTAGGGGGAATGATTTCACCTAACTATTATAATTCTATTGTAAGTGTATTTTTCATCATTTTTGTAGGTATATTTCTAATATTAATTTATATGGTTCAACAAGAGACAAAGGCTTCAATTGAAGGATTTATTAAAAGGGCTTTCCATCACCCTTTATGGATAGCAGCTATGTTTTTTACATTTTTTTATATATTGAATCAAATAGGTCCTTTTTTTCTAGGATAGGAAGAACGTAACAAAAATTATATATTAAGTTTTGCTTTCATTCGTTTTAAACAAGGAACTGATTATGATAAAGCTCCTTGTTTCGTTAGATAATCATTCTATCATGTAAGAAATAAATCAACCTTTTTTTCTATCAAACATTTCGTTCAGTTGGACTTAATACAGGAATATAAACATTCCCGTCTTTTATAAATGGTTGGAAGAGATCTAGTGGTCTAGGTGGAGGACCTCCAATATTGTTGCCAAATTCATCATACTGCCCACCGTGACATGGGCAAAAGAAAGTAACTCCATTTTTTATTTGTTCTTCTTTTGCAAATGAGGCTGTACATCCGAGATGTGTACAGATTGGAGACATAATCATCATTTCATTATTTTTTTCTTCCAATTGAATAAAAACGAATCCACTTCTTTCTTGGGTAATCCATCCATCTTCAATCGTTACTACATAATCTACTTTTTTAGGGAAAGGTCCCGTTTTCAACTCTTCCAAAGGTCCTAAGTTAGCCATTGCACTCGTATTTATATTTTCTAAATCATTACAGGCAGTTAAACTGAGTGGAACAGCAGACATTGCCATCAAACTAAAGGTTCCCTTGGCTGTGTTTTTAAGAAATTGACGTCGGCTATGTTTTGGGGTCAATTCACATTCTCCTCTCATTAAGATCATAATTACAGTACATGTTAGCAATAAAATATGAAGAAACTATGCAATTACTCAAATTATTTTACTGAAGATTTAAATTCATGTTAGGTGAAATAGAAAAATTTGTTAATCATTTTTAACTGGATTTATTAAAGAAAATACAATATAGTTTAAGAAGATACCATTACGGGGTATACCTATAATATAACTAGGATTATATGTATGTAACTATGAGGAGGATTCTTTTATGAAAAAATATTTAGTAGTATTTGGCCTTTTTATTATTATACTGACTGGATGTTCTTCGAATGATGAACAAGCTTTAGAGAACGATTCTGGTACTCAACAAGAAAAGCAAGAGGAATCGAATAGTAATGAAACTAATGGCGATGATAAATCAGAAGAACAAAATCAAGTTGAAAAGGAAAAATCCGAAGATCTAACAATTGATGTGTCTGCATTTGAGATGGGATATGATCCTGATAAGATAACCTTAGAAGTAGGGAAAGAATATGAATTAGTTTTAACGAATGAAGGTCAGATTTTCCATGACTTAACTGAGAGTGAATTGGATGTTGAGATTACTTATATGAGTGAAATGGCTGAACACTCAGATGAACAGTCATTTTTAGATACATTTTTCAGTTTTCAAAAAGTATATGCTGATGAAGGTCATGGTGACAAGAAAGATGATGGAATGAAAAGTATTCATATGAACGCAAATGCAGGGCAAACAGTAAGTATTAAGTTTATTCCTAAAGAAGCAGGTGAATTTGAATTTTATTGCACAGTACCTGGGCATAAAGAAGCAGGTATGGTTGGAAAATTTATTGTAAAAGAATAAGCCTAAATAGTAAGGATAAAATGATATAAAAGTGCCTAACCGAGAACATTTTTCGGAGGCACTTTTTCACATCTTAAGAAATAGGACCTGGCCATTTTGCCATTCCGCCAGTTAAGTTAGAAACATTCATATATCCGTTGTTGATTAAAAATTGACTACTATTTTCCCCCATAGATCCAGTGTGAAAGACAAAAACAATTTTTTTATATTTATCTATTCCCAGCAGAAGACCCCCAACTTCAAACTGAAACAATGTGAAACGAGTGAAAGTGAAGTGGGGGATGAATGCACCTGCACACTCGAACAAATGTTTTTAATCACTTCCTCTTTGTTGTAAAATGAAACTAAGCGAGGTGAGGAAATGTTAGTCAATAAAGCCTATAAATTTCGCATCAGCCTAATCCATTAGAGACCATTAGGTTTCTGTACTTAGGAATCCCTCACTTCAAACGCAAAGCGTTAAGTGGTGGGAGTGTTCAATGCTGATAACCCTGGAGATTGGTTATTTCATTGTCATGATCTTCTTCATGCGACTAACGGGATGGTAACAGCAGTAAAATATAATGGATACTACTCTCCATTTGAACTAAACGGAGAATTTCATAATGATCCTGAATAAAGGGGCAAAGTTGAAGTCGGGGGAAACCCGACTTTATTTTAATTTAATGATTAACCTGCCATTTTTCTGCACTCATCAGCACATTGTTGACATATTTTTGCACATTTTTGACAATGTTCATCTTGAAATTTAGCACAATGTTCTGCACAAGCAGTACAGATTTCTGAACAAAGACTGCACATTTGTTTAGCATAACTGCTGTTACGAGACATATATTGTGAGGCTGTAGCGCAAATGTCAGCACAATCTCGAAGCATTTGAATACAATGAATCCGAGCCTGTACATCTGGTTCATTTAAACATGAAGTCAAACATTCTTCACACACCTGCATACATCTGTTACAGATGTCAATACAAGCTTGATTTACTTCTGTAGGTGTATTAACTATTGTAGCCAGGATAATTCCTCCTTTCTAACTAGATTATTTGTTATAAATTACGTTTTATACATATAAATTGCTAGCTCATCCCAAATAATTTGCCTTTTTAAGAAGCGAGGGTTTCTTCAAACTTTCTGCAAATTTGATTGTTAGGATAATAAGGTATTAAAAACTAAAATTAAAATGTAAAAGGAAATTTCATCAATCAGGAGGGAAGAGCTTGAAAGTCATTTTATTTGAAATAGGGGGATTTGCTGTTAGATCTTATGGGCTTGTCGTTGTACTCGCCATTCTATTAGCATTGGGGGCAGCCTATTATTTTGCTAAAAATACAGCTTATCGTAACCATCTATCAGGTGTTTTCATTTACGTAATTATTGGGGCAATGATCGGTGCAAGAATTTGGCATGTGTTTTTATTTCAATGGCCCTATTATTCTGAACACCCGGAATTAATTTTTGCTATTTGGAGAGGTGGAATAGCTATCCAAGGAGCTTTGATCGGCGGATTTCTAGCGGCTGCACTTTACTCACGTCTCCATAAACTGTCATTTTGGGAATTTGCAGATATTGTAGCTCCTGCTATCATTCTCGGTCAGGCAGTTGGACGTATAGCTTGTTTTTTGAATGGGGATGCTTATGGGGCTCCGACCGATTCAGGATTTGGAATTGTTTATCCAGAAGGGACCATGGCTTATGATAGGTATGGGTCTCAACCACTTTGGCCAGCAGAGGTCTGGGAAGGTCAATGGAACCTTATCGTTTTTGCAATGTTATTAATACTTAAAAATCGTAACTGGCCAACAGGTTTTATCTTTCTTTACTATAATATTTTATATTCCATTGGTAGGTTTTCACTTGAATTCCTCCGTGGTGACTCACCAAGGTATGCGTTAGATTGGACAGCAGGTCAATGGACAAGTATAAGTGTTATATTACTAAGTTTCATAGTTATGGGATTCTTGTATTCACTAGAGAAAAAGAAAAGTAATATGGAAAATAACTTTTAACACTTAAGTTCTATTGGTTCTCGTAAGAAAAATTATATCCTAAAGGAGGGAAATGAATGGATTGGTTATCACTGTTTATTTTACTGATTTGTCCTATCATGATGATTTTTATGATGAAGGGGATGCATGGTAGTCGAGGGCATACACATGAAAACAAAGCAGCTTGTTGTCATGGAAATGAACATCACCAAAATAATGAAAGAAATTCAGAATTGGATGAAATAAAAGAACAAAATAAGAAACTTGCTCAAGAGATAGACAACTTAAAAAAGATGCAAGAAGTGAATGAAAAGCAAGGGAGAATTATGAATGAAACGTAACAAGATTTTCACTTTATTTTTATTAGGAATGACAATATTACCAACATTGGCAGCAGCACATGGTACTGAGGATGAATCTTTGACAAATTCGATGGTTCCATTATACTTATTCTTCGGATTCGGGATACTATTTTTACTATTCTTTATCTTATTTTATATTTTGAAATATAAAATAAACACGATGGAAAATTCAAAAAATTCGCAAGAACGCAAACATAGAAGAGCATACAAAAACAAAGTTCAATGGATACGTATAGGATGGATTGTATCCCTAGTTGGTGTTGTTATTAGTGGGTTCGTATATTATAACCCAAGTGGCAGCAGTGATGATATTGTTGAATTCGGGCACGTTCATGGGATGGGATATAACTCGGGAGGAAATCACTTACTCCTTGCATCACATACAGGATTGAAAGTATATGAAGAGGGAAATTGGCGAGAGGGTGATGGGGCAAATCATGATTATATGGGATTTGCTATGACCAATGATGGATTTTATGCCAGCGGGCATCCTGCTTTGGGGTCTGCATTAAAAAATCCTCTAGGTATAGTTAAAAGTAGAGATGAAGGAGAAAGTGTAGATCAACTAACTTTATATGGTAAAGTGGATTTTCATCTAACAGGAGTATCTTATAATACCAATACTTTTTATGTTATGAATCCGGAACCAAATGAAATGATGGCAGATCCAGGGTTGTATTTTACACAAGACGAAACAAATACATGGAAAAAAAGCCGTTTAGAAGGTTACCCAGCACAGTTAGAAGCAAACGGGCTGGCAGTTCATCCTGATGATGATTCAATCGTTGTGGTCACTAGTGGGGATGGATTGTATTTATCTAAAAACTATGGTGATTCATTTGAAAAACTTTTTGACGGAGATCAAACAACTTCTGCATACTTTGATTTTGATGGGAAGTTATGGGTTGGCACGTATGATGATCAAGCTAAAATTCAACAGATGGATATAAATTCAGGTGAGATCATTGAAGTTGATATTCCTGAAATGCCAGAAGACGCAATTCAGTACATGACACAAAACCCAAAAAATAATCAAGAAATAACGATAGCTACTTTTAATGTTGATGTATATAAAAGTGAAGATGGTGGTCAAAACTGGAGTATCATTGCTGAAAAGGGAAAACCCGAGTTAAATATTGATTAACTATTCCCATACTTGGAGATAAATCTATTATCATTAACATCCACATATTTGAAAATTTAAAAAAACTTCCATTAAATATTTGGAAGTTTTTTTCTTTTTAAGAAAAATATTCTTGACAAATATTTCAAAAGCATATATGGTTAACTACATAAGTAACTAACCAATCGAGTGTAGTTTGTACTAGTAGATTCGAGGTGATTATATTGAAGGCTAGCTTTGATGATGGGCAGCCGATTTTTTTACAAATAGCTGAGATGATCGAAGATGATATTTTAAATCAAACATATGAAATAGATGATCAAGTCATGTCAACCACAGCTTTTGCAAAAACTTTTCAAATTAATCCTGCAACAGCAGTAAAAGGAATTAATCTGCTTGTAGAAGAAGGTATTTTGTTCAAAAGGAGAGGATTGGGTATGTTTGTTGCTGAGGGTGCGGTAGAGAAAATTTTGAAAAAAAGAAGAGATTCTTTTTATAGTCAATATGTACAGAGGATGTTAAATGAAGCTAACAAAATTAATTTAACAACGGATGATGTGATCAAATTGATTAAAAATGGAAATAGGAGTTGATTGAGAATGCAGGTCGTTTTAGAAACCAATAACCTA
This sequence comes from Chengkuizengella sediminis, assembly GCF_010078385.1. Taxonomy (NCBI): domain Bacteria; kingdom Bacillati; phylum Bacillota; class Bacilli; order Caryophanales; family Paenibacillaceae; genus Chengkuizengella; species Chengkuizengella sediminis. The sequence continues at coordinate 351,384 of NZ_SIJC01000004.1, read as the reverse complement.
CTCAAAAGTTACGGAAGTACAGAGGCATTAAGAAACATTAACATAAAACTGGAGGAAAATAAAATATACGGACTCCTAGGAAGGAATGGAGCAGGAAAAACAACCTTTTTAAATTTAATTAGTGGCAGCATTTTTCAAGATGAAGGGGATATTCTTGTTTATGGAAATCAATTAAAAAAAGGTGAAACTCCTGAATCTCTTTGTTACGTCAAAGAAAAAAACTTGTTCTTTGGTGGGGCAAAGGTCATTGATTTGTTAGAATATGCTGCGCCTTATTATGATAATTGGGACTGGGATTTTGCCAAGAAGTTATTAAATCTTTTTGAGCTAGATCCCAATAAAAAGTTTAAAAAACTTTCGCGGGGTATGGAATCACTAGTTGGGATAACCATTGGACTTGCGAGCAGAGCTCCAATTACTGCTTTTGATGAACCTGTATTAGGCTTGGATCCTCTAATGAGAGAGAAGTTCTATAATATTCTTGTCGAAGATTATGCAGAACACCCTCGAACAATTTTCATGTCGACACATTTAATTGATGAAGTTTCTAAGATTGTAGAAAAAATATTTATTATGGAATCTGGTTCAATTAAATTATCAGATGACATGGAAAATATCAAGAACAAATCATATTTTATTTCTGGAAAAAATACCGAGGTAGAATCTTTTTTACAGGACAAGAATATTATTCATAGAGAAACTCATGGTAGCATTACAATCGCTGCTATCTACGATACTCTGAGCAATGAAGAAAAGGAAAAGGCAGCTACAATGGAACTTTCCGTTGATCATATGCCCTTGCAAAAATTTTTCTCGTATTATTCTGTAGGAGGGGAAGTTAATGAATAGATCTTTAAGTATTGTTAGAGCTAATTCAAATATATTAAAATTCTCACTTTTTGTGTTTATTCTTGCAGTAGCATTACAGGGGGTTTTAGATACTGTTTTTAATATGAGCGGGATCAATGATACGATTGGAATCTCTTTTGCCAACGTAATAACCATATTTCTTTTAGTTGTTCCCCTCATACTTCCATTATATTTTTTTAGACGTTTACTAAGTCTTGGAGCATCAAGAAGAGATTACATGAAGGGCATCATATGGACATATGTATTTTATAGTATTATTTTTTCTTTGTTTAATATTCTTTGGTTTTTGTTTGAAAACAATTATTTAAACCCTAGTGTAAGGGAATACTTTAATATTATGGCTCTTTTTAACTGGGATAGAAGTGGTGTAGTAGGCATGTTTTTATATCAGTTTTTTTCATATCTACTTGTGATTTCTTTCATCAACTTATTGGTTTCTTGTTATAAACATGTTTTAGGGATCGGATTGTATATAGCATTATCTATCATTATACCAGTAAGTATGGCTATAGGTACATTAAGAGAAGGAGTAGGAATAGGATTATCATATTTGCTATTTAATCCTTCTATTGTAATGCAAATTGTGCTTTCCTCCATTGTTACAATCATTTTATTTTATTGCAGCTGGTGGTTTATAAAAAGAAGAGAATTATAAAGATGGTGAAACTTATGTTAACTGCAAATGTAATTGAAAAGAAATGTAATGATAATAGAGAAGTATTATTGAAAGCTGTCCATATTTCAAAAGTTTATGGAAGCGGAAGTGAGAAATTCCATGCAGTCAGAAATATAGATTTAGAAATATATAAAGGTGATTTTACAGTCATTATGGGAAGCTCTGGCTCTGGTAAATCAACGCTTTTATATATGTTAAGCGGATTGGATAATCTGACTCATGGTGAAATCTATTTTAAAGATAGGAGAATAGATTCATACTCTGAGGTTGATATGGCTAGTTTCAGAGCGCATAAAATCGGATATGTATATCAATCTATTAATTTAGTCCCTGACCTTACTTTGTATGAGAATATTACTTTTCCAGGATATGTTGCGGGCAACAATAAAACAGAGGTAAGAAAAAAGGCATCATCACTGATGAAATTAATGGATATCGAAAGGTTAAAAAAAAGATTTCCATCTCAGGTTTCTGGCGGTCAACAACAAAGAGCAGCGATTGCTCGGTCATTAATTAGCACACCGGAGGTTATTTTTGCAGATGAACCGACGGGTGCTCTAAATTTTGAACAAGGTAATAATATACTGAACATTTTAACAAATGTAAATAAATTAGGACAATCGATAGTTATGGTGACGCATGATTTAAAAGCAGCCTGTAGGGCGGACCGACTTATTCTTATTAAAGATGGAATGGTGGAAGGGATTTTAGAGTTGAGTAAATATAAACCTGAAAATTTGAAAGAGAGAGAAATGAGAATTTATTCGTTTGTTTCAAGAAAGGAGTAATAGAATGTATCCTGTATGGTTGTTGTGTTTATCCAGCTTGAGAAGAAAGAAAGTTCAAAATGGAATGATTGCAATCATTATTATGTTATCTACATTACTCCTTTCAACAGCTGTTTTGGTTATGAATAATACAGACGAAGTTTTTTCTAACATGCACAACGAAGTAAACGGATCTCATCAAATTTTATACTTTGAAGATGGTTTATACAACCCGTATCCTATCTATCGTTGGTGGCAAGAGCAAGAAGGAGTGAACTCATCTGAGTTGATCGAATACCGTAGTTTATCATGGTTTACACATCAAGACAAGGAAGTTTCTAATATTGGTTTGTACATGATGAATACTCCTCTTGTTCCATCTTCAGTTGACAAGCTTAATTTTGCACATGGTATGAAATCTAACACTCCTGGGGAAGGGACAGTTTGGATTCCAACATCGTTAGCTTATTCAAAGAATATATCGATAGGGGACCCGATGGGATTTAAAACAGAGACAGGCATATTATATTTAAAGGTATCAGCTATTGTGGTAGATATTTTTTTTAGTCAGCCTTTCACAATTACTTCAAGAATATGGATGAATTCAACGGATTATAATCAATATATTGCTAATATGCAAGGTACAGATAAATTTATGATGAGTTTACGGTACGACAACGTAAATAATCAAAATTTGTATTGGAATCAATTTGAACATGCCCTAGGTAGTCCTTTTCTAGAAACGTCACAGGATTTTGAGAGTATTTCTTCTTTTTACTTAATTATAAATCAATTAATTAGTTTTATTATGATTTTTCTTGCAGTTGTTATGATTTTAGCAGCTCTATATACGATAGGATACACGATATCTGATGCGATATTGTCAAATGTAAAAACAATTGGTATTATCAAATCTATTGGTATTTCATCTGATCACTTGGTTCGTGTATATGTCATTCAGTATGCTCTTCTGTCTGTTCTTTCCGTCATTCCTGGTATCCTGTTTAGTTTTTATTTTTCAAAAATTATTATTAGGATGTCTCTTTCCTACTTAGAAACAAGAGATTCGTTATTAAACATCAATTTTTCGAAAGATGCTTTTTTTATTGGTATCTTGGTCATTTCAATAGTCACTTTGGTATCATTGTTATTTGCTCTAAAAGCAAAATCGATTCAACCTGCGCAGGCTATGAGATATGGAATGACTGAAAAAGAAAACATGAAAAGATCTAAAAGACTAAATGCTTCAAGAAATCGAATGATTGGATTTGATATATTACCAGTTACGTTCGTCACTGGAACAAGAAGGATATTACAAAATATTCGTGGATCATTACTGATGATTATCATCACTGCACTTACCACATCTGTCCTGGTTTTCGGATGTGTTTTTATATTTAGCATTGCATCCATTCATAAAACGATTCCACTTTGGGGTTATGACAATTCCGATATAAACGTTGAAATCCTTGATACATCAGTTGTATCAGTAAGTGCTTTAAAACAGGATCTTTTAAATGATAACAGAATTAAAGATGTGAATAATATTGGTAATCTGTATGGAGTTATTTCAGAAACTGAAAACAAAAATAATACTAGTGAAATGAATACAGGAATCTATATTATGACAACTGATGGAAAATTTGATGACATTGGATTTGTGAACATCCTTGGTGAAAATCCGAAAGGTAATCATGAAATTTCTATTGGTGTCAATGTATCAAAAAAGTTAAATAAAAGTGTGGGAGATACAATTGACGTTTATATACAAAATATCAAAGGTACTTATACCATATCTGGGGTTTACCAAGCTATTGCAAACATGTCTAACTCAGCAAGAATGACTTCAGATGCAGTGAACAAGCTTAACCTTAAAGGAGAAATAGAGAATCCATTGTTTTTATTCAACGTACTTCAAGGGGTTTCGCCAGATCTAATGGTTAATGAACTGATTGAGAAGTATGGAGATGATATTTTTATTGCAACGCAGGAAACCTTGATTAATGAAACATTTTCCCAAGCTGTTTCCATATTAATTTTGCCCATGTCCATTATGGGTTTGTTATTCCTCATTGTTGCTTTCATCATTACCTATAATATTAGCAGTATGAATATTAAAAAAGAAAGTAAAGTATACGGAATATATAAATCTATTGGAATGACTTCAAGGCAAATTAGATTCTCTATTACAACTGGTTCATTGTTTCTTGCAGGAACAGGTGTAATCATTGGTATTCCAATTGGCCTTTACATTTTACCCATTCTGTTAAATATCATTTTAACCGATTATGGTATAGTGGAAATGCCTTTAATTATTGAGTGGTATCGAATTGTCACTGTTGTTCCTTTTGCAGTCATTTCAGTTGGATTAGGAGCATGGTTTGCTTCAAAGCTAATAAGAAAAACGTCACCTAAAATTCTTATTGTAGAATAGTATAAATATCAATCACACATTAAACTATCGTAAGTTTTCCTCACATGAATGAGGAGACTTACGATTTTTTTTATGCGAATTTTTAACTTGATTCACACGTAATTGATCCAATGATAGTGATATTTATATTATTACTGTTAGCGGTGGAAGATGGAATCTATTAATAAAATCAATACTTAATATAAAAGATGTTCATTTTATTAATCAAAAATTATTTAGTATCATTACAAAATGGAGGGTACAAATTTATACAATTAAGTATAGAAATACAATTAAAGTCGGATTAATCTTAAGAAAAATGTAATATTTATGTTTTGGTTATGTTCTTAAGAGTAAGTTATTATCATAATAAATGGAAAAAATAATTGATTATTCTAATAATGTGGGATATTATTAACTATCAGGATATGATTAATTACATTATTGGCTTAGATGAATTCACGTGGTTAGCAAAAAATAACAATTGATTATTTTTACAATATAGGATATTATTAACTATCATTAACTGAATATCATGATTTGAACTTCAAAATATGGTAGTTTATTAAATATTATTTATTAAAAAAAATGTTAAATAATTGTTAAATAATAAAATTATTGTTGATTTTTGAAGTTTTATAGTATATAAATAGTAATTAGCATGGTAGAAAATAACACAAATGGATGATAGTTGATTTAGATAAAAAAATAAACCCATATAAATTCCAGTGCATCTTTGGCAGGACTCACGGAATTTACATGGGCGTCAGACTAGTACCTTTTTTTGGATACATCTGTCCTTTTTATATCTTACAACATTTACATCAATTTGTTAAGTTATTTTACTCATAATTTCGAAGCTTAGTATAAATTAATTATTTTATAGAATCGAGGTTAAATAATATGGGTAAATTAGCTTTTTTGTTTCCTGGTCAAGGCTCCCAATATATTGGTATGGGAAAGGAATTTTATCATCAGTTCCCTCTTGCAAAACAGCGTTTTGAAGAAGCCAATGAAGCACTTGGAATAAATTTAAGAAAAATGTGTTTTGAAGGTAATATCAAAGAATTGACACAAACGATGAATGCGCAACCAGCCATTTTAACTGTAAGTATTATTGCCTTTGAAATCTTTATGCAGGAAGTAGGATTAGAGCCTATGCTGTTAGCAGGGCATAGCTTAGGGGAATATAGTGCTCTAACTTGCGCTGGTTCAATTTCATTTTCAGATGCAGTAAAGATGGTTAGACAGAGGGGGATTTTGATGCAGAATTCAGTTTCCTCTGGAACAGGGTCAATGGCAGCGGTTATGAAATTGAGTTATAACCAACTAAAAAAATTATGTGAAAATGTATCAACAGATCATTACCCAGTTGTTATTGCATGTAATAACTCAAATGAACAACATGTAATATCAGGTCATAAATTTTCAATAGATAAAGTGATGACTATACTTCAAGAAACATCTTCCACAACATCTCCTTTAAATGTAAGCGGTCCATTTCATAGTCCTATGATGAAAAAAGCAGCTGAAGAATTAGTATTAGAATTAAAAAACTATCATTTTAACAAAGAAAAATGGCCTATTATATCAAATGTAACAGCATTGCCGTATGAACATAATGAAGACGTTATAGAATTGTTGAAAATGCAAATGATTAAAACCGTAAGGTGGAATGATACAATGATGTATTTCCATCAACAGGGAGTAAGTCATACGATTGAATTGGGTCCGAAAAATACGCTAAGCAGTCTATGTAAAAAAAGTATAAAGAACATCCAAACTTATTCAATAGATCATAAAGATGATCTGTTTAACGTAGAAAAATTTATAGAACATTATCATACTACAAATCTAAAAACGAATTTAAATCTCTTAGAAAATTGCCTCAGCTCTGCAATGATGCATAAAAACAGAAATTTGGATCATGATGAATTCACCAAAGGGGTAGTTATACCCTATGAACAATTAAAACAGTTACTAAAAGATACAGATGTAGACTTAAATGAATCACAAATGAAAGCAGCAGTGGATACAATTAAGTCTATTCTTCAAACTAAGAAAGTAAAGGATCATGAACAGCAGAGAATTCTAAGCATGATACACTAATTTTTAGGAGGAAGATGATGTTAACAAAACAATTTAAAACGTTAAAAGAAGTGTTGGTAGAGAGAAGTAAATTGGATGATAAAGGGATTACGTTTATTGAAGGCAGTCATCTAGAAAGTAGATTAACCTATCAGGAGTTGTATCATGAATCTCTTTATTTTTTAGATCGTTTGCAGAAACAGGGCATAAAACCAAAACAGGAAATTATTTTCCAGATAGAAGATAATAAGCAATTTATGATCGCATTTTGGGCATGCATTTTGGGCGGAATGATTCCTGTGCCTGTAAGTATAGGGAATAACAATGAACATAAATTAAAGGTATTTAAAATATGGAATACTCTACATAACCCTCACATGATTACTTCAGAGAAAATTTTAGCAACCTTAAAAAAGTTTACAGATAAAAATATTCAATTGGAATTTTTTAAAAATATTAATGAAAGAGTGACGATTATAGATGAAAAATTTAGTAAATCAAAAGGAAAGGTGATTGATTCTAAACCGTCTGACACTGCTTTTATTCAATTCTCCTCTGGCTCTACCGGTGATCCCAAAGGCGTTACATTAACACATGAAAATTTAGTATACAATATTTGTGCATTAAATAACAGAACAGAAGTAAATCACAATGATTCGTATTTATCTTGGATGCCTCTTACACATGATATGGGACTTATTTGCTGTCATCTAACACCTCTGATTGCCGGTATCAATCAATATGTGATTCCTACCCCTTTGTTTATAAGACAACCTATATTATGGATGAAAAAAGCCAATGAACATAAAACTACGATTCTTTCATCTCCTAATTTTGGCTACCAATACTTTTTAAAATTTTTTAAAGCTGACAAAGCTAAAGGTTGGGATTTGTCAAATATTAAGATGTTTTATAACGGAGCTGAACCGATTTCTACAGAAGTTTGTAATTCTTTTTTAGACACATTAGCACCATACCATTTAAAAAGGACGGCGATGACAACCGTATATGGGTTAGCTGAAGCATCTGTGGGTGTATCTATTCCAAAAATTTCGAAAGAATTTGAAACATTGTATTTGGATCGAAATCAATTAAATGTTGGTCAAAAAATAGTGGAAATTAGTTCACACGATCAAAAAGCATTATCCTTTGTGAAAGTTGGAAAACCTATTGATTACTGTGAGCTTAGAATTTGTGACGATCATAACAATCTATTAGAGGAAGATGTGATTGGTCATATTCAGATAAAAGGAGAAAATGTGACACAAGGTTATTATAATAATGAAGCAGCAACCTCCAACATTATCACTACAGATGGATGGGTAAATACTGGGGATTTAGGTTTCTATCATCAAGGTGAACTTGTTATCACTGGAAGAGCTAAAGATATTATTTTTGTGAATGGTCAAAATGTGTATCCTCATGATATTGAAAGAGTTGCAATAGAAATTGATGACGTTGAGCTTGGTAGAGTAGCAGTTTGTGGAGTACGCGATTTGAATAAAGATCAAGAGCAAATTGTAGTTTTCGTAGTTTCTAAAAAAAAGGTAGATAAATTCCTTCCTCTTGCCACAGAACTAAAGAAGCATTTATTAGTAAGAGGGGGATGGGAAGTAGCGGAAGTCATACCTATTCGTCAAATGCCAAAAACAACAAGTGGAAAAGTTCAAAGATACAAATTAAGCAAACAATATGAAGATGGTGAATTTGTAGAAGTATCATCACAGCTAAAAGAACTCTTGAATGAAACAATAAATGAACCTGTAATTTTAGTAAATGAGATCGAAAAGAAATTACATGAGATTTGTAGTGAAATATTAAAAGGTAAACAAATTAGTGTGAATGTAAGCTATTTTGACATTGGAGTTACTTCCATGCAAATTGCTCAAATTACAGAAAAAATAGAAGAAGAATTTAAGATAAACTTAAACGTTACTGATTTATTTGCTTACCCTACCATCTCTGAATTGTCAAAGTATTTATATGAAAAACAGAGTGATATTAAAAATAAGAAAGCGCAAAGTGATTCTACTAAACATACGAATAAGAAGGAAGTTGTTGAGGAGCGTCAACAAGATGATATCGCAATTATAGGGTTGTCTATGCATTTTCCTGGTGCAGCATCAGCACATGAGTACTGGAATAATTTAGTTGATGGAAAACATAGTATTGGGAAGTATCAACAGGATAGAAAACAAGATGCACTAGACTACTTGTCTTTATTGGATTGGAATAAAAGTGAAGATGAATTTGTTGAAGGCGGTTATCTCGAAGAAATTGATAAGTTTGATTACTCATTTTTTAAATTAAATCCAAAAGAAGCTAGTTATATGGATCCTAATCAAAGACTTTTCTTAGAATCCTGTTGGCACACAATTGAAGATGCAGGATATGCAGGAGATCGAATAAGAGGAGAAAACGTTGGGGTTTATGTTGGATATTCAAAAGTAGGTTATGATTATGAACGCCTTATTTCGAAAAATAATCCAGAAGCATTGCAAAACTATATCGTGGGGAATTTGCCTTCTGTTTTGGCAAGTAGAATAGCTTATTTTTTGAATTTAAAAGGTCCTGCGATAACGATAGATACAGCATGTTCTTCATCACTTGTAGCCGTCCATATGGCAAGTAAAGCTTTAAAAAATGGCGAATGTGAGATGGCTGTAGCAGGTGGAATAAGAACGATCTTACTTCCAACTGAACTAGGTTTGGATATGGAATCCTCAGATGGACGAACAAGAACATTTGATATCAATTCTGATGGTACAGGTGTAGGAGAAGGTGTGGGTTCTGTTCTACTCAAACCGTTAAATAGAGCGATTGAAGATGGGGATCATATATATGGAGTGATCAAAGGAAGTGCAGTGAATCAGGATGGTGCAACCATTGGTATTACAGCTCCCAATCCAGTATCACAAACAGAAGTGATTAAAGAAGCATGGCAAGATGCAGGAATTGATCCTACTTCTTTAACCTTTATAGAAGCTCATGGAACAGGGACAAAACTAGGAGATCCTGTTGAAATTGAAGGGTTGCGTAAAGCATTTGAAGATTATACAGATCATAAACAATTTTGTGCAATTGGTTCAGCTAAAACGAATATAGGTCATTTGTTTGAAGCGGCTGGTATTGCCAGCCTTATTAAATCAGTACTAATGTTAAACAAAAAACAAAATCCGCCGTTAGTGCATTTTCATAAACCGAATAAAAACATACATTTTGAAAAAACTCCCTTTTATATAGATACAGAATTAACTGATTTTGATAAAACTGAACAGCCTTTAAGAGGTGGGGTTAGCTCCTTTGGTTTTAGTGGTACAAACGCTCACGTCGTACTTGAACAATATATACATTCAGAAAAAGAGACTACTACTGATTCAAATCTACCACATGTTTTTACATTATCAGCTAAGAGTAAATGGTCATTGAATGAATTAATAACACGATATAAAAATATTTTAATAAATGACAATAAAGTAGAATTCCAATCTGTCTGTTATACATCCTCCACAGGAAGGGCTCATTTGGATCATCGAATTGCGATTGTGGCATCTAGTAAAGAAGAGTTAAAACTTAAATTAGAAACAATAGAAAAAAATCAGATCAACATGAAAGGCATATTTCAAGGTGAATATAAAATTATTGTTGATTCTAATCAGCAAAAAGAAAAGGGAGAAATCACTGAAAGAGAGCTTCAAATGATTTCAAACAAATCAAATGAGATCATTGAAGGAATTAGTATTCATGGAATCAAAGACGAAACTCTACTATATCAAATATGTGATTTATACGTACAAGGGGCAGAAATTAGATGGGATAAGTTTTATTCCGTTTATCAAAAAATAAGGAAAATCCCTTTACCTTTATATCCTTTCCAAAGAAAACGGTGTTGGGTGCAATTAAATCGGAAAAATACTTCTAGTTTAGTGACAAAAGAGCAAGTTGCAACAACGAATGGTTTTATAAATGAATCAACTCATCAAGTTAATCAAGCTATATCTTCATCCCTCAAAGATATAGTGAGCAGAGTATCTGGATTAGAGCCAGATGAGATTAATGAAAATGCTCATTTCCTAGAAATGGGACTTGACTCTATTATGTTGGTTCAAATTAGAAAAGATATTCATGAGATGTTTAACATTGACATAGAGATGGAAAAGTTCTTTGATTCTATTACCAATTTATATCATTTAAGTAACTTTATCACTGAAATGATTTCGTCTCAGGATGTAGCTGCAACGATGATGGTAGAGCGTTCTCCAGATAAAAATGAAATAAAAACAGAAAGAGCAGAACAGATCTCTAGTAATGAGATAGACACACAAATGAATACTGCAGAGCATATCATTTCAAAACAAATCGAATTAATGAATGAGCAGCAACAAAATTTTTCTAATCTAATGATGCAACAACTTCAAGTATTGGGCAACGGCAAAAGAACAACAACGAATCATTTTCCAAAGGTAAATAAAGCGGATACCATGATGAAATCGTCTAACGAGGTTAGTAAAAATGAAACAAAAGCAAAACCTTTTATTCCGTATCAACCGATAGTGATAGAAGAAAATGATAGTTTTACTCCTCAACAAAAAAAATATTTAGAACAATTTATTACTGATTTTAACAAGAGAACTAATAATTCTAAAAAGGTTGCACAAGAAACAAGAGATATACATGCAAACAATCGAAATGTGTCGGGATTTCGCTTAGCCTGGAAGGAAATCGTGTATCCAATTGTGGCTGAGCGATCTGCCGGGGCAAAAATGTGGGATGTAGATAGAAATGAGTACATTGATCTCACGATGGGGTTTGGTGTAAATCTGTTTGGTCATAATCCTGATTTTATTCAACATGAACTTGAGCAAAGTGTGCAACCTACGCTACCCCCGCTAGGTCCCATGTCAGATATGGTGGGTGAAGCAGCGTCATTAATTAGTGAGTTGACTGGTGTTGAACGTGTGGCTTTTTATAATACGGGTTCAGAGGCTGTCATGTTTGCATTACGTTTAGCAAGAGCAAAAACAGGAAGATCAAAAGTGATTATTTTTTCTGGCTCCTATCATGGCACATTTGATGGCGTATTAGGAGTTGCAAATCCTGATACTAATGAAGCATCAGCCATTCCAATGGCACCTGGTATTTCGTCAAGTTATGTAGATGATGTGATCATGTTGAACTATAACAGTCCAGAAGCACTTGAAATGATTCAAAAACATGCTCATGAATTGGCGGCTGTATTAGTAGAACCTGTACAAAGTAGAAGACCTGACCTACAACCGAAAAAATTTTTACAACAGATAAGAGAAATGACAGAGAAGTCTGGAACTGCACTTATTTTTGATGAAGTAATAACAGGTTTTCGAATTGGAATTGGCGGAGCACAAGCTTATTTTAATATTCAAGCTGATCTTGTGATTTATGGAAAAGTAATTGGTGGAGGTATGCCGATCGGTATAGTAGCAGGTAAAGGAGCTTTTATGGATCCTGTAGATGGAGGGACTTGGCGTTTTGGTGATTCATCCTATCCACTTCTTGCTGATCAAAAAACTTTTGTTGGTGGAACATTCTGTACTCATCCAATAACGATGAGGGTGATGTTAAAAGTATTAAACTATTTAAAATTAAACGGTAAAAACTTATATAGGGATGTTAATGACAGAACAGACTATTTTGTAAATGAACTAAATACTTATTTTAAATCGACAGGTGTTCCCATCCATATGGTTAATTATGGTAGTTTATTTAGATTTGTTTCCTTTGGAGACATTGAATTATTTTTCTACCACCTTATCCATAAGGGGATATATATTTGGGAAGGTAGAAACTGCTTTTTATCCACTGCTCATACTATGGAAGATATGGACAAGATGATTCAATTGGTTAAGGAAACAGTGAATGATCTTAGAAGAGGTGGATTTTTACCAGGAGAGCCAGAACCACCAAATGGTGGTAAAAACAATGATTTAAAGACTAATAATGAAAAAACGTTAAATTTAACAAATGAACAAAAGCAATTATGGATAGCTTCCATGGCTGGAAATTCAGAGTCTGCTGCGGCAAATGAATCTGTTTTATTAAAGTTAAATGGTTCTTTAAATTTAAGAGCACTAAAAGAAGCGGTCTCTCTTTTAATGGAAAGACATGAATCATTAAGGACAGTGATAGAGTCAAATGGTAGTGTTCAAATTGTAAAACCTGATTTAAATATAGACATTAAAATTGAAGATTTCACAAACATTGCTAGAGAAGAGCAACAAGAAAGAATAAATGAATGGTTGAAACAAGATGCTGAAAAAGCATTTGATTTAAAATCAAACTTACCTTTGTTTAGAATCAGTCTACTAAAACAATCAGATACAAATCATATGTTGTTATTAACATTCCATCATATCACAGTAGACGGTTGGTCTATTGGAGTATTTGTAAATGAATTGGAGAAAAGCTATTCTTCCATTTGTCAAGATTCTCAAGGGACTTTACCTATTCCCGTACAATTTGAATCGTTTCTAAATTGGCAGAATGGGTTACAACAGCAGGGAGGAATGGAACAAGCAGAAAATTATTGGTCTGAGAAGTTTATCAAACCTATATCAGTTGTACATCTTCCTTCCCTAAGTGGTCACTTACAAAATAAAACTTATCAGTGTGATCGTTATTCGATTATATTAGATCAACAATTGACAAAAAAATTAAGAGCTTTAAGTATTGAATCGAAAAATAGTTTGTTTGTAACTTTATTAACGGCATTTAAGTTATTTATACATAGAATAACTGGTGAAAATGATATCGTTGTTGGCATCCCTACAGCAGGTCAAGCGCATATGGGTGAACACACCCTAATTGGAAATTGTGTTAATTTGCTTCCTATTTATAGTCGAGTTGAAGATCAACTTTCTTTTTCTAGTTATTTAAGTAAGATAAAAGCGGTGTTAAAAGAAATAGAAGTCTATCAAAATTACTCGTTAGCTCAATTAGCAGAAAAAGTTAAAAATATTCCTGACATCCATATCTTATTTAACATGGATAGACCGATAAAAAAACTAAACTTTTCTGGGTTAGATACAGAGATATTACCTTATCCTGCTAAGTATTCTTACTATGATTTGTTTCTTAACGTGACAGATATTCAAAATGAATTATGGCTTGATTTTGATTACAGCATAGATTTGATACAACCTGAAGTTATGAATATTTGGGCAGAAGGATTTATTTATATGCTGCAAACGATCACGCAAGACAATACAGCTGAGATTGCTCAAATTGGTTTAATCAGTTCAGAAAATCAGGTGGATTTACTGCATTCTTGGAATCAAAATGCTCAAAAAATAAATGAAAAAATAATAAATAGAACAAATATATCTCTGCCAACTGATCCATATAAGTACATGATATTGGATCGTTATATGCAACCGTCTCCTATTGGAACGATGGGTGAACTTTATATTAAAACTGGCAATGAGACAAATCATTCTGGTCTGCTTGCTATGAATGCACCTAATGAAAATATTGAAATTATTGGGGAAGTTGAGAATCAAATTAAAGTACGTGGTTATAGTATGAATCTAAGTCAACTGGAGCAATTTGTAATAAATCTTTTTCCAGTTTCCGATTGTGTCATTGTAGATAAACAAATGATATCACAAGAAGAACAAGGTTTGATTGCATACATTGTCGGGAAGGACAAATGGGTAGATACTAGGCTGATTAGAAAAATGATGATGGAATTACTCCCAGATTATATGGTTCCTAATGTTGTATTTGGAATGGATCATATTCCATTGAAATCAGATGGTAAAGTGGATATCCAACTTCTTCCAAATATTGAGGAAGATATGATAAATGAAGAAACAACAAATGAAACAGAAGAGCAGTTACTTCGAATATGGTGTGACATTTTAGATCTAAACCAAATTGGATTACACGATGATTTTTTCTCTATCGGAGGGAATTCTTTGAAAGCTACCATCATGCTTTCAAAAGTATATGAGCAATTTGATATACAAATCCAGATTGGACAAATGTTTAAACATTCCACAGTGAAAGAGCTTGCTAAGTTGATTAGCGGTGGGGAAAAAGATGATTTCAGACCTATTTCAGTCGTCAAAAAGAAAAACGATGTTTACCCCGTTTCTCCTGCTCAAAAGAGAATATATATCCTCGAACAATTGGAAGAAGAGAGCATGATTCATAATATACCAGGTAAACTCATGATTGAAGGAGATTTAGATGTTCATGTTTTAAATTATGCACTGAATACACTCGTAAACAGACATGAGGGTTTCAGAACAGTTTTTGAAATTATAGATGGGGAAATTGTACAAAGAATCGTTAATCCAATTGATTTCAAACTTGACATTACAGAAGTAGAGGATAAAAAAATAGATACAGTTATCCAAAATTTTGTGAAACCATTTGATCTAACAAAAGCACCACTATTTAGAGCTAAGCTCTTAAAATTGGACGAAAAGAAACACGTTTTATGTTTGGATATGCACCACATCATATCAGATGGGTTTTCCATGGCCATATTTATAGATGAATTGATTCGTTTAGTTCAAGGTGAATTCTTACCAGATTTAAGCGTTCAATATAAAGATTTTGTCATATGGCAAGAACAAAATCTTAATGAAGAAAAGATAAAACCTATGGAAGAATACTGGTTAAGCCAGTTTAGTGATGAAATCCCTGTCTTAAATATGCCACTTGATAACCCAAGACCTCAGAGTTTAAAAACAGAGGGAGAAAGAATAACATTTACAGTGGATGAGTTATTAACTAAACAATTAAAACGATTTGCAAATGAAACGAAAACGACGATGTTTATGGTCTTACTATCAGCCTACAACATTTTACTTCATAAATATACGGGTCAGGAAGATATAATCGTAGGTACTCCTATATCAGGAAGGAATCATGCTGATATTGAACAAATGATAGGAGTATTTATTAATACAGTTGCCATCCGAAACAGACCTTCAGTTGATAAAACATATAAACAATTTTTACAGGAAGTAAAGATGTATTCATTGCAAGCGTTTGAAAATCAGGATTATCCATTTGAAGATCTAGTGGACAAGCTGAATGTAGATCGGGATACAAGTAGAAATCCAATCTTTGACACGTTATTCATTTTACAAAATATGGATATCACTGAAGTGGTATCAGGGAAACTAAAGTTCTCACCTACCGAATTAAACCCGGGAGTTTCTCCATACGATCTGACATTGAGTGCCGAGGATCGAAATACACATTTGGTATTTCATATCGATTATAGTACTGCATTATTTAAAAAGAGTACGATTGATAGATTTATTTCTCACTTTAATCATTTATTACATCAAATTACAAATAACCTAGAGTTAACGTTATCAGAAATCCAGATCATACCTCCTGAGGAAAAAGAGCAATTACTAGTTGATTTCAATGATACGATACTATCTTATGATACGAATAAAATGCTGCATACTTATTTTGAACAACAAGTGAAAAAAACACCACATACCACAGCTTTAGTATTTGGAAACGAACAAATCTCATACAAGGAATTAAATGAAAAAGCAAACCAGCTCGCACATCTACTGCGTGAAAAAGAAGTGAAACCAGGAAGTTTAATAGGGATTATGTTAAATCGTTCTATGGATATGATCATAGCAATATTAGGTGTTTTAAAAGCAGGGGGAGCTTATTTACCTATTGATCCTAACTATCCTCTGAAAAGAATCGAATATACGATAAATGATGCTCAAGCAGATATTCTGCTAGTACACTCTGATTTTGTAAACAAAATTAGTAGTAATGGGACAGAAATATTAATTGTTAATGAGAGCTTGTACAAGGGAAATACTAGCAATTTGATCAATGTAAACCATTCAGAAGATCTCGCGTATACCATTTATACTTCTGGATCAACAGGAAATCCGAAAGGGGTTATGATTTCTCATAAAGCGGTTCATAATTTTATCGAAGCGATGTGTAGGCAAATCCCATTCGGTGAAAGTAAGTCTATTTTAGCACTCACAACGATTTCTTTTGATATTTTTGTACTTGAAACTTTACTGCCCCTCATGAAAGGGATGAGCATAGTCATCGCTGACGAAAACCAGCAAATAGATGCCAAAGCATTGAAGGAAGTGATTACAAGAAATGATGTGGACATGATTCAAATCACCCCTTCTCGATTAAAAATGATGATGGCAGAAGACTTGAATCTAGGCTTTCTAAATCATGTGGCAGAGGTCTTACTTGGAGGAGAGGCATTACCAACTAATTTGTTTGAAAGTTTAAAGCAATTTTCAAATTTGAAAATATATAACATGTACGGACCTACAGAAACAACAGTATGGTCTTGTGTAAGTGATCTTACTCATAAAGAAATAGTAGATATTGGGAAACCAGTAGCTAATACACAGGTGTATATTTTAAATGAAAAACAACAGATTCAACCGATTGGAATACCAGGAGAGTTATGTATTTCTGGTGATGGACTTAGTGAGGGTTATTTAAATCGAGAACAATTAAGTAACGAAAAATTTGTACCTAACCCATTTATAAAAGGGCAGAAAATGTATCGAACAGGTGACTTAGCAAAATGGAATGAAAACGGCGTTATACAATATTTAGGTAGAATGGACCATCAAGTTAAAATCCGTGGATATCGTATTGAGTTGGAAGAAATAGAAAAAGTAATGATGAAAAATGATCAGATACAAGAAGCAGTTGTGTTAGCGAATGAAGATAAAAATGGGGATAAGTACCTTGCTGCTTTTTATGTTTCAAAAGAGGAACTTTTATTAGATGAGTTAAGAAACAGTCTTATAAATGAACTGCCTGAATATATGATCCCTTCGTATTTGACTCATCTTGATCATATGCCTTTAACACCAAATGGAAAAATCGATAAAAAATCACTACCTGAACCTGAACATTCAGATATCAAAACGGTTGATTATGTCCGACCTCGAAACGGTATAGAAGAAAAACTTTGTCAATTATGGATGGTAGAATTATCACTTAACCAAATTGGGGTTCATGATCACTTTTTTAAACTAGGGGGGCATTCCTTAAAAGCAACGATTCTCATTACCAAGATAAATAAGGAATTTAATATCAATATTCCAGTTCGTGTGATGTTTAAACACCCTACGATTAGTGAATTAGCTAAATTTATATCTGAATCAGAGAAAAATGAGTATACATCTATACCTGTTGATAATCAAAAAGAAATGTATCCTTTATCACCAGCTCAAAAGAGATTGTTTTTACTTCAACAGATACATAAATCTAGTACTGCGTATCATTTGACAGGCGCACTTCAGTTAGATGGTCATATAAACAGACAACGATTAGAGGAAACTTTCCATCAACTAATTAGCCGGCATGAAACACTTAGAACTTCATTTCCACTTGTTGATGGTGAACCTGTTCAATTGATTCATGAGAACGTAGATTTTAAAATTGAAATTTACGATTTGCAAAGTGAAGTAGACCAATCTTTAAATGAGATGGTCGTAGCGTTTGATTTAAGCAATGCACCATTACTAAAAGTAAATCTAATCAAGATTTCCAATAACAAACACCTATTGTTTATTGATATGCATCATATCATTTCGGATGGTACTTCCATTCATATTTTGATTCAAGAGTTTAATCAATTGTACAATGGCAAATCATTACCGCAGCTTAACGTACAATATAAACACTTTGCCGAGTGGCAGCATGATTTGACGAGAAAAGGTGTATATGAAAACCAGAAAAAGTATTGGTTAAATCAGTTTAAAGATGAAATTCCAGTTCTTTCTTTACCAACTGATTTCCATCGACCACAGAAGCAGAGCTTCGAAGGAGATAAATTCAAGTTTGAGCTTGGTGAAGAATCTCTAGAAAAATTAAAACAAGTTGCGAATGAGACTGGTTCTACCCTATTTATGGTGTTGTTATCTGCTTATTACGTTTTATTATCAAAATATTCTGGACAAGAAGATGTAGTAGTCGGTTCTCCAGTTGTAGGTAGAAATCACGCAGATGTTCAAAATTTAATCGGTATGTTTGTGAATACATTGGCACTCAGAAATAAACCTGTTTCAAATAAAGAGTTTTCAGCATTTTTAAATGAGGTTAGAGAAAATAGTGTTCATGCTTTTGATCATCAGCAGTTTACATTTGAGGAGTTAGTTGAACAGCTTCAGTTAAAAAGGGATTTAAGCAGAAATCCGTTATTTGATGTCATGTTCAGCATGGAAAATAGTGAATCCGATGAAATGAAAATGGAAGGGTTAATGATTCAACCTTATGATTTAAAACAAAATACTACGAAATTTGATTTATTACTCGAAGCCAAGGAAGTGGAGAACGGTATACTATTTGGTCTTGAATTTTCTACTAAATTATTTACTAAACAAACGATAGAAAGAATGGCTGTACATTTTTCAAATATTTTACATCACATTACAGTAAATAAAAATATCAGATTAAAAGATATAGAGATGCTTGAGAATGATGAGAAAAACCAAATTTTAATAGACTTTAACCAAACTGAAGCCGAGTTTCCATCCGATAAAACACTACATCAATGTTTTGAAGAGCAAGTGGAACAAAATCCAGATAAAATTGCTGTCATTTACGAAAGAGGGAAGCTGACATACAGTGATTTGAACCAAAAATCAAATAGTTTAGGTAGGACGTTAAGAAATAAAGGGATTAAAAACGATAGTATCGTTGCGATTATGCTGGATCGCTCTCTGGAAATGATGATCGGTATTATGGCCATATTGAAATCAGGTGGAGCATATTTGCCAATAAGTCCTGAACTGCCTAAAGAGAGAATCAAATATATGCTTGAAAATAGCGGTGTACAAACGATTATATGTCAAGAAAAATATATGAATAAACTTAAAAATGAGATTAAGATCGAGAAACTAGAGTTGATAAATGTTGAAGATAAATCGTTGTATACGCAGGATCGTACTAATTTACCACATATCAATACTGCAAATGATTTAGCATACATCATTTATACATCTGGATCTACAGGTAAACCAAAAGGGGTCATGATCGAGCACAGATCCGTGATTAATAGAATTCATTGGATGCAAAAACAATATCCGATAGGTGACGGAGATACAATTTTACAAAAAACACCGGTTTTCTTTGATGTTTCAGTATGGGAGCTCTTTTGGTGGTCAATGTACGGTGCAAGTGTATGTATGTTAAAACCTGGTGGAGAGAAGGAACCGAAAGTAATCATTAATGCCATAGAAAAATATAAAATTACAACGATGCATTTTGTTCCATCTATGCTTACTGCATTTTTAGATTATTTGGATAATATTGAACATAATTTAAGTCGTTTATCTAGCTTAAAGCAGGTGTTTGCAAGCGGTGAAGCATTGAATGCAAATCAAACTCAATTATTTAATAAATGTTTGAACCGTGATTTTGGTGTCAAGTTACACAATTTGTATGGACCAACAGAAGCTACGGTAGATGTGTCTTATTTCGATTGTTCGTCACAGGAAAAATTGAATATTGTGCCTATAGGCAAACCAATTGATAATACACAATTATATATTTTAGATGAAAACAACCAAATAACGTCAGTAGGATTACCGGGCGAATTGCATATATCAGGTGTAGGTTTAGCTAGAGGATATTTGAATAGACCTGAACTAACAGCAGAAAAGTTTATAAACAACCCTTTTAAACCAGGCGATAAAATGTATAAAACAGGAGATTTAGCGAGATGGCTTCCTGATGGAAATATTGAATATTTAGGAAGAAATGATGATCAAGTAAAAATAAGAGGTCATCGGATTGAATTGGGTGAGGTTGAGAAACATCTAACTGAAAACGAGAATATAAAACAAGCTGTTGTTGTAGTAAAAGTTGATCAAAACAAAACACCATATTTATGTGCATATTATATCGTTGATAAAGATTTAGATGTAAAAATGATTAAAGACAATTTAAGTAAGTTTATTCCTGAATACATGATTCCTTCTTATTTTGTTCAGATGGAAGAGCTTCCTTTGAATCCTAGCGGTAAAGTAGATAGAAAGAAATTGCCAGATCCTATTATTGATACGAAAAGCACTTATGTAGAACCAGAAAATGAAATTCAAGAAAAAATGATTCATGTTTGGGAGAAAACACTAGTAATTAAAAATGTAGGTATCGAACATAACTTTTTCGAATTAGGTGGAGATTCCATTAAAGCCCTGCAAATTTCTTCAAGATTGATGGGGGATTACGGTTTGAAGTTAGATGTCGGTGATCTGTTTGAATATCCATTAATCAAGGATCTTCATAAATATATTACATTCACTTCGAAAAAAACGGATCAGTCCATGGTTATAGGAGAAGTAAATTTAACACCTATTCAAAAAAACTTGTTTGAACAAGATTGGGACGCTGTGCAGCATTATAATCAATCACTCATGCTTTATAGTAATGCATTTAATGAAACGTTAGTGAAAAAGTCTTTTGAAAAAATTGTAGAACATCATGATGCATTAAGAATGACATTTTCTCGTAAAAGTAATGAGATATCTCAGGTAAACAATGCAGTAGGTCATTCATCGATTGATTTAAAAGTATTTGATTTAATGCAAGAAGATGATGTAGATCAAATAGAGCTTAATGTTAATCTTCTGCAATCGTCATTCGATATTCAAAAAGGACCACTTTTAAAATTAGCCTTATTTAAAACCCAAAAAGGAGATCATTTATTGATTATTATTCATCATTTGGTTGTGGATGGTGTGTCATGGAGAATTATATTGGAGGATTTTTCAACGATCTATAATGGATTATTGAATAAAGAAGATTTTAATATTCCAGCTAAAACGGACTCATTTAAATTATGGTCTAAAAGTCTAAAGGCATATTCAACAAATAAAGAATTTTTAAAGGAAGCATCATATTGGAGTAAACAAGAACAAGCAAATGTTCAAGTTTTTCCAAGAGATTATTCCATTTCTACCATGGTTGCAAAACATCAAAAAATAGACAAATTGACATTAGATAAAGTGAATAGTCAAAAATTATTACAAGATGTACATCATGTGTATAACACTGAAATAAATGACATTCTCTTATCATCATTATGTCTAGCTATACGTGAATGGGCTGGTCATTATCAAACCTTAATTCATGTAGAAGGACATGGTAGGGAAGAAGTCATGGATGATATTAATATTTCAAGAACTGTAGGTTGGTTTACTTCTATATTTCCTTTTATATTAGAAATGAAAAATGATAGCGGGATTTCAGATGTGATTAAACAAACAAAAGATAATTTAAGAAGGGTACCTAATAAAGGGTTTGGTTATGGAATTTTGAAATATTTGTCTGCTAAAGAAAGAGAGATCGATTTACCTTTAAAATTTAATCTTCAACCTGAAATATTGTTTAATTATCTTGGTCAAATAGACGGAGATATGGGCACAGATTTAATTGCATTTTCAGATGTTTCAACAGGTAGGGAAATCGGGTCAAAAATTAAAAAAGATTACGCATTTGAGATTAATGGAATGATTTTAAACCATCAGCTTGTATTGGAGTTCCACTATAACACCAAATTATATAAAAAAAATACAGTAAATCAGTTCATAGAATTGTACAAAAAAAATCTAGAAAATATGATAAACCATTGTTGTGAAAAAGAATTTAAGGAGCATACACCGACAGATTATCACTATAACAAACTTTCTCAAGAGCAATTAGAAAAGGTTTCAAGTTTATTTAAAAAGTAAGTTTTAGAATTTAAAATTAATAGATTTGAGGTGGTTGTTTTGATAGATTCTGGCATTCGAAATATTTATAGACTCACTCCAATGCAGGAAGGTATGTTTTTTCACTCCTTGTTTGATCAAAACTCAAGCGCATACTTTGAACAAGCAGTATTAACTTTAAATGGAACTATTGATCCAGAGTTGCTTGAAAGAAGCTTTAACAAGCTGCTTGAAAGATATGATGTGTTGAGGACGGTATTTCTATATAAAGAAGTTGATCAACCTTTACAAGTAGTTTTGGATAAAAGAGAGACTTCGCTTTATTACAAGGATTTCTCAAATTTAATAGAGAAAGATCAAAACCAACAAATAGAACAATATAAATTAAGTGAAAAAAAGAAAGGTTTTAACCTTGAGAAAGATATTTTAATTAGAATGGCATTATTTAAAACGGATGAGGATAAGGTGAAGTTAATTTGGAATTTTCATCATATTATTATGGATGGATGGTGTCTAAGCATTCTTGCAAAAGACCTATTTCAAATTTACTTTTCACTAAAAAATTGTTCATCCAATCCACTTCCAGAAGTATATCCCTATAGCGATTATTTTACCTGGCTAGAGAAACAGGACCTGGAAGGACTTAAGTATTGGGAAAAAGTTTTAGAAGGATACGAACAACGAGCAACGATACCTGCTAGTAAAGTAATGAATAACGATGTTAGATATGAACATAAAAAATATTCTTTTAAGTTAGATGAAGAATGGACAAATGAACTAGAGAAGTTAGCGGTTGTAAATCAGACGACACTTAGTACTGTATTTCAAGCGATATGGGGGGTGCTTCTACAAAAGTATAATAATACCGATGATGTCGTGTTTGGTTCAGTTATATCAGGCAGACCCCCTGAAGTCAGGGGGATTGAAAGTATGGTGGGATTATTTATAAATACCGTACCTATTCGAATCAAAACTGATCAACATATTACTTTTAAATCTCTCTTATCTGAGTTGAATCAATCTTTACGAAAGGCGAATACATATGGTTATTTGTCTCTAGCTGATATACAATCTTCGTCTAAATTAAATAATGACTTAATTCAGCACATTGTTGTGTTTGAGAATTATCCAATGGAAGAAGTCATCATAAATGACGTTGACCATAACGATCAAATTACCGTACTGGATAGCGAAATGTCAGAACACACAAACTATGACTTGGAAATTATTGTGTTTCCAAGTGAGCAATTAGAAGTCTGTTTTACTTATAACGGGCTATTATATGATGATTTATTTTTTAAAAAAGTAGAAATACATTTAAAACAGATTATAAAACAGGTGATCAAAAACGATAGTGTTCTGATCAACAACATAGAGATTTTATCACAAGAAGAAAAAAATCAAATCTTAGTTGACTTTAATGATACAGATGTAATATTTCCAAATCAAAAAACAGTACATCAGCTCTTTGAGGAACAAGTCATGTCAAATCCTGATCAACTTGCAGTCCTCTTTAAAGAGGAAAAATGGACATATCGTGAATTCAACAAAAAGGCGAATAGCTTGGGCAAAGTATTAAGAAATAAGGGCATAAAAAATGATACTATCGTAGCCATTATGTTAGATCGCTCTTTAGAAATGATGGTAGGAATCATGGGAATTATGAAAGCAGGCGGCGCGTATATGCCGATCAGTCCTGATTTTCCAATTGAAAGAATAAAATTTATGCTTGAAGATAGCAAGGCTGTAGTCATCCTGACTCAAGAGAAATATATAACAATGTTAAGTGAGATCGTTCACACAGAAAAGCTTCAAGTCATCAATTTAGAAGATAGCGATTTGTATAAATTTGAAGATTCCAGCTTATCTAATATTAACTCATCAAATGATCTTGCTTATATGATTTATACATCTGGTTCTACAGGGAATCCAAAAGGGGTTTTAATAGAGTATCGTGCGCTTATCAATCGACTTCATTGGATGCAAAAAAAGTATCCGATAGGAGAAGGAGATGTTATTTTACAAAAAACTCCATTTGTGTTTGATGTTTCGGTATGGGAGTTATTTTGGTGGTGTATACAAGGGGCGAGTGTATGTTTCTTGGAGCCAGGAGGAGAAAAAGAACCAGGGATGATGGTTGATGTTATTGAGAAGAATCAAATATCAACTATGCACTTTGTACCTTCCATGCTTAGTGTGTTCTTGGATTATTTAGAAAATATGGAGAACGAAACTATTCGTTTAAAAAGTTTGAGGCAAGTATTTGCAAGTGGAGAAGCGTTAAAAACTACACAAGTAGATTCATTCCTTAAGTTACTCCACAATAAAAATGGTACAAATCTACACAATTTATATGGACCTACTGAAGCTTCCATTGATGTATCCTATTATGATTGTGTTTCAATTGAAAATATGAATGTTGTACCTATAGGCAAACCAATAAACAATATACAACTACACATACTTGATAGAAACCTGCAACTTATGTCAATTGGTTTAACGGGTGAGCTTCATATATCAGGTGCAGGGTTAGCGAGGGGATACCTGAATAGACCGGAACTTACCGCAGAGAAATTTATAGACCATCCATTTCAACCTGGTGAGAAAATGTATAAAACAGGAGATTTAGCTAGATGGCTTCCTGATGGTAATATCGAATATTTGGGAAGAAATGATCATCAAGTGAAAATAAGAGGTCATCGAATTGAGCTTGGGGAAATTGAAAAACATCTTATAACCCATGAAAGTATTCAAGAAGTGGTCGTGATTGCTAGAGATGATGACGCACACCTTTATTTGTGTGCTTATTTCACCTCAAAAATAAATATGAACACATCGACGTTGAAAAGTTATTTGAGTCAAATCGTTCCTGAATATATGGTACCCAATCATTTTATTCAATTAGATGAAATGCCTATTAATTCTAACGGAAAATTAGATAGAAAGAAACTGCCAGCCCCATCACAGCAACTTCAAACGTCTTTTGTTGCTCCAAGGAATCTAACCGAAGAAACTTTGAAAAACATATGGGGGCAAGTATTAGAAGTGGAACGCATTAGTATTCATCAAAACTTTTTTGAGTTAGGTGGACATTCATTAAAAGCCACTTTATTAGTATCCAAAGTCTATCGTGAAATGAATGTTGAAATTAAGGTTAGAGATGTGTTTAGTTTTAATACTATTGCTAAACTTTCAAATCATATTAGTAAGTTAGCGAAAAGTAGCATATCACCAATTCAGCCATTGGAGAAGAAACAGTACTACGATGTGAGTGCTGCACAAAAAAGGATGTATGTGCTAAATGAGTTGGAAGGTGAAAACAGTATTGCTTATAATATGCCATCTGTTTTTCAAGTTAAAGGAGATTTTAATGTAAATCACTTTGAACAGCAGCTTCATGTTTTAATACAACGACATGAAATATTTAGAACGAGTTTTATCAATGTAAATGGTCAAATTAAACAAGAAATCCATCCGCATGTTGAAGTTAACTTAGAATTTTTAGATTTAACAGGAACACAATTCAATGAACGTAAAGATATGATCGTATCATTTATTAAACCTTTCGATTTAGAAATTGCTTCTCTGATACGGGTTAAAGTAATCAAAGTGGATAAGCAGGAGCATCATTTATTGTTTGATATGCATCATATTATTTCGGATGGCATTTCGGGAAAACTCGTTCTCGATGAATTGATTGGGTTGTATGAAGGAAAGGATTTACCACCATTACTTAATCAATATAAAGATTTTGCGGCGTGGCAAAATGAACAATTAGAAACAGAAGAGATGAAAGAACAGGAGAAATATTGGCTTCAAATGTTTAATGATGATATTCCTATTATGAATTTGCTATTAGATTATAGAAGGCCTTCGGTACAGAGCTTTGAAGGAAGAACTATTCGTTTTGTGACTGGAAATGATTTAACTGAAGATATTAATCTTCTTGCAAATCAAGCGAATACTACCGTTTTCACAGTTTTGCTTGCTGCTTATAATGTACTCTTAATGAAATATACCGGACAAAATGATATTGTAGTTGGTTCTCCAGTTGCTGGGAGAAATCATCCTGATTTACAGCAAATGAACGGATTGTTTGTGAATACTGTAGCATTACGGAATTTACTAGACGGGAAGAAGACCTTCTTGGAATTTATACAACACGTTTCAGAACGTAATTTGAATGCGATTGAAAATCAAGATTATCCTTTTGAAAAATTAATTGATCAATTAAACATAAAAAGAGATACGAGCAGAAACCCTTTATTTGATACGATGTTTAGTTTTTTTGAAGCAGAAGAACAAGAAATGAACATGGATGGACTGCTCTTAGCCCCGTATCCAGTGGAAGAGAATACTGCAAAATTTGATCTTATGTTAGATGTATATACTGAACTATCTAATATAAGATTTGAACTACAGTATTGTACGGACTTGTATAAAACGGAAACTGCAGAACGATTGTCTAATCATTATTTAGTTATTTTAAAAGAATTGGTGCGAAACCCAAATATTCTCCTTTCCGAAATTAGTTTGCTTTCTGATAAAGAGCAGATACAGATTAAGGAACAATTTAATGGTAAAAAGAGAGATTATGATTTTAGTAAAACAGTCAGTGAACGGTTTGAAGAGCATGCACGTGTTTCATCTCATAAAACAGCCTTAATTTATAAAGATCATAGAATATCCTATGAACAATTAAATAAAAAAGCAAATCAAATGGCGAGATACTTGAGAAAAAGGGGGATTGGACCCGAGGATATTGTTTCCGTTATGCTGGAGCGATCACCTAAATTTGTAGAGAGCGTATTAGGGATCTGGAAAGCACAGGCAGCTTATGTGCCAATCGATGTATCATACGGCACTGAAAGAAGATTAAACATCCTTGATGATTCCAAGGCTAAAGTTGTCATCACAAACTCTCAATATTTGGAATATGAGCTTGAAACGAATGATAAAATTAAGATTTTATGTCTTGATCAGATGGAAGAGGACATCAATCAAGAAGAGCAGGATAATTTAAATCTAGAAATGAACATTAATGATCTAGCTTATATTTTATTCACATCTGGCTCAACGGGAAAACCAAAAGGTGTCATGATTGAACATGTTGGTATGTTGAATCACATATTGGCAGAAGCTGATGAATTAAGCCTAGATTCAAGTTTAGTTTTTGCTCAAAATGCTAGTCCATGTTTTGACATATCCGTTTGGCAATTTTTTGGTGCTTTAGCTCTCGGCGGAACAACAGCAATATATGCAAATGAACTTATTTTAGAGGTTGATAAGTTTTCAGAGCATCTAGTTAAAGATGGCGTGACATTGCTAGAAGTAGTTCCAACTTATCTATCCGTTTTACTAGATCATTTTGAGGATGAAAAAGTGAAATTACCTTCATTATCAACTCTTATGGTGACAGGGGAGTCGGTAAAACCTCATTTAGTCAAACGTTGGTTTGCACAATTTCCACAGATAAAGTTGGTAAATGCTTATGGTCCTGCAGAAGCTTCGGATGATGTCAGTCAATTTATCATTGATGAGTTACCAGAAGAAGAGAATCCAAATATCTCTATTGGAAAACCAATAGCAAACATGGATATTTACATCGTAGATGAGGAAATGAATTTATGTCCTATAGGAGTAGTTGGAGAACTTTGTGTAGCTGGTATTGGAGTAGGCAGAGGTTATGTAAATCATGCTGAGGGCACAAATCAATCATTTATGATCAATAAGTTTTCAAACAAATCTAACGAACGTTTATATAAAACAGGAGATATGGCTAGATGGAGATCTGACGGAAATATTGAATTTATTGGAAGGAAGGACTATCAGGTAAAAATTCGAGGGTTCCGAATAGAACTAGAGGAAATTGAGTCTGCCATTTTAGAGCATCGTGCTGTTAAAGAAGCAGTAGTTATTACAAAAGAAGAAGATGATGAGAAATATTTGTGTGCATACATCGTAGTAAAACCTAATTTTCAATTAAAAGAATTGAAAATAGATCTTAGTGATAAACTTCCTGATTACATGCTTCCTGCCTATTTTATGTTATTAGAACAATTGCCTTTACTTGTTAGCGGGAAGATTGATCGGAAATTGTTGCCATCACCAGATAAAACAAATATAACAGATCAAGAAACCATATTACCTGTGAATGATATCGAAGAAGATCTGGTCTCTGTTTGGAAAGAGGTTTTAGGTGTGCAGATGATAGGAACTGATCACAACTTCTTTGAACTTGGTGGAGATTCTATTAAAGCCATTCAAATGATCTCTAAATTTAATAGTAAGGGATATTCATTAAAAACTAGAGACTTATTTCAATATCCGGAGATCCATAGACTTGCCAAATGCGTTCGAAAAGAAAGGAAAGAAATAGATCAAAGTGCTGTAAAAGGGGAAGTTGTATTAAGTCCTATTCAACAATGGTTTTTTGAGCGGCAATTTAAAGATATGAATCATTGGAATCAAGCGGTGATGTTATTTAAGAGAGATAGATTTGACATTCATATTCTTGAGCAGGTATTTACTAAAATGATAGAACATCACGATGCATTAAGAATGGTTTACCATCATGATGATAAAGGGGAGAACGTACAATTTAACCGTGAAATAAGGGGGGGAATGTTTGACTTATCAGTTGTAGATATTTGTGAACAGACGAATGAAGAAATTATGGACGCTATTTATCAAATTCAAAGTAGTCTAGATCTAGAACAAGGTCCGCTTGTAAAACTTGGGTTATTAAAGGCTAGAGACGGTGATCACTTATTCATTGCCATCCACCACCTGATCATTGACGGAGTTTCGTGGAGAATTTTGTTTGAAGATCTTTTGACTGCATACAAGCAATTGAGTCAAGATCATCCTATTCAATTACCTAGTAAAACTGATTCCTATTTAAATTGGACAAGTTCACTAATGAAATATGCAGATAGTAAAGAGATGTTACAAGAGTTATCTTATTGGAAAGAAGTCGAGGAACATTCGTTTTGCCCTATTCCAAAAGATAAAGAAGGTCTTGAAATTAGTGCAAAGTATAATCAAACTTACCAATTCCAACTATCTAAGGAAGAAACAAGTGAGCTTTTAACTCGAGTTCACGCAACATACAACACAGAAATGAATGATATTTTGTTATGTGCACTAGGGATAGCAGTCAAAAAATGGACAGGGGAAAATCAAGTCTGTATTCATTTGGAAGGACACGGAAGAGAAGAGATCATAAAAGAAATGGACATCAGCAGAACGGTTGGATGGTTTACTTCTACTTATCCTGTAGTTCTAAATATGGATAAGTCAGAAGATTTATCCTACCAAATTAAATATTTAAAAGAACATTTAAGACAAATTCCAAATAAGGGTATTGGATATGGAATTTTAAAATATTTAACATCTGATCATGATAAAAAAGACATCACTTTTGTTTCTTCCCCAGAAATCAATTTTAACTACTTGGGTCAGTTTGATACCGATTTAAATACAGAATTATTTGAAGGTTCTGAATTATCCTGTGGTCAAATGGTAAGTCCGAATGCTAATAGGGAAGTCCCTCTTGACATCAATGGTTTAGTAGAAGAGGAAATGCTTAAGATGGAGATTACCTATAATGCAAATGAATTTAAGGAAACAACCATTGAGCGTTTTGGAAATTTATTCAAACAAAGTTTATCTGAAATTATACAACATTGCATAACAAAGGAATCTAAAGAAATTACCCCTTCAGACGTAGGGGGAGAGGATCTTTCTATTGAAGATCTTGAGGCAATTTCAGCATTTTATGAAAGCTAAATTGAACAGGAGTGGTAAACATGAGTACTAAATTGGAAATAAAAAGTGTTTATAATTTAAGTCCAATGCAAGAAGGTATGCTGTTTCATTCTTTATTAAACCCTGATTCCCCTGCTTATTTTGAACAGCTTTCTTGTACGATTAACGGAACAATGGATGTGCAAATTTTAGAACAAAGCTTTAATCTACTAATTGAAAAATACGATATTTTAAGAACAAACTTTATGTATGAAAATATTCAAAAACCAAAACAGATCGTATTTAAAAAAAGAAAAATCAACATTACTTTTAAAGACATTTCTAATCTGGATGAAATACAACAGAAAAATGAAATTGATCATTATAAAAAGAATGATAAAAATAAGGGTTTTAATCTTTCAAGAGACTTCCTGCTCCGAATGTCTGTTTTTAAAAAATCAGATCGTGAGTACGAGTTGATATGGAGTTATCATCATATATTGATGGATGGTTGGGGTTTACAAACGATTGTCCAAGAAATATTTGAGACGTATCATCAATTAAAACGGAATTTGCCGGTTATTGTGGAAGATGTACCTCTTTATTCAAACTATATTCATTGGTTAGATCAACAGGATCATGATGAAGCACGTTTATTTTGGAAAAGTTATCTTAAAAACTATGATACAAAGGCATTGTTACCAAAAAATAATATTGACCATAAACAAGAGTTATATCTTCAGACAGATACAATAATCAAACTGGATAAAAACATAACCGAAAAACTGCAAAACATAGCAAAAAAATATCAAGTGACTTTAAATGTATTACTTCAAGCTTCATGGGGTATCTTACTGAGTCAATATAATAATACAAAAGACGTTGTTTTTGGAATGGTTACATCTGGAAGACCTGCGGAGATAGAAAATATAGAAAAAATGATAGGGTTATTTATCAATACGATTCCTGTAAGAATTAACTATAAAAATGAAAGTACTTTTGCTCAATTAATGAAACAAATACAAGAGATGTCCATTGAAAAGAAAAATGTTGATTTTTTCCCACTTGCTGAAATTCAGTCTGGTTCCTCTTTAAAGCAAGATTTAATAGATCATATTTTTTGGTTTCAAAATTTTGGAGACGAGTCTTTAAACTCGGTTGATAGTGAAGAATTTCAGATTGTAGATTATGAGGATTTTGAGCAAACAAACTATGACTTTAATGTTGTTTTTATGCATAACGATAGTTTAGAGATGAAGTTTAAATATAATGCTGCGGTTTATAACAAACGTACGATCGATCGTATAGGAAGTCATTTTCAAAACATATTAACCACGATTACTGAAAATCCAGACGTTGAAATTCAAACTATTCAAATGGTAACTGAAGATGAATTAAAACAAATGACAGTTGAATTTAACAACACTTCTATGAAATATCAGCATCATAAATTGATACATCAACTGTTTGAAGAACAAGTAAAACGAGATGAAAACAAAATTGCCGCAGTATGCGGTAATCAAAAGATCACATATGGGAAGTTAAATGAAAAAGCGAATCAACTTGCTAATATACTTCGTTCACATGGGGTGAACTCAGGAAGTTTAGTCGGAATTATGCTACATCGTTCTATTGATATGCTGGTTGGTATATTTGGTGTGCTAAAGGCAGGAGGTACATATTTGCCGATAGATCCAGAACATCCTTCACAAAGAATACAATATATGTTAGAAGATGCACAGGCAGAAATTGTACTTTTACATCCTCGTTTTAAGGAAACGACTCTGGATACAGGAACGAAATTTTTATATTACGAGGATCGTTTATTTACTGGTGAATCTAATAATCTTGTACCTGTGAATAGATCAGAAGATCTTGCCTATACGATTTACACTTCTGGTTCAACGGGTAAACCAAAAGGAGTGATGATATCACATCAAGCAATTCATAACTTTATAGAAGCCATGTGTGTTGAAATTCCATTTAGTCCTAATAAATCGATTTTGGCGTTGACGACAATATCTTTTGATATTTTTGTATTGGAAACGATCTTGCCTTTAGTAAAGGGTTTAAAAGTTGTGATTGCAGATGAGGATGAACAAATGGATCCAAAAGCGTTAAATGAACTGATTGTAAATCACAACGTTGATATGATTCAGATCACTCCTTCAAGACTGAAAATGCTGATCACTCAGGATCCAAAAATGATTTTCTTGGAACAAGTTAAGGAAATCATGATTGGAGGAGAAGCTTTACCTGTTCATTTACTTGAAACTTTAAAGCAATTCTCCAATTTAAAAATATTTAATATGTATGGACCAACAGAAACAACCGTGTGGTCTTGTGTAAGCAACTTAACAGAAAAATTAAAAGTCGATATTGGTAAGCCGATTGCGAATACACAGGTTTATATTTTGGATGAGAATAATCAATGTAAACCAATGGGTGTGCCTGGGGAATTATGCATTTCAGGTGATGGACTTGCGCTAGGATATTTAAAAAGAGCACAATTAACTGCTGAAAAATTTACCGATCATCCATTTATACAAGGTCAAAAAATATATCGCACTGGTGATTTAGCCAAGTGGGATGATGATGGAACTATAGAATATATGGGGAGGACGGATTTCCAAGTTAAAATTCGAGGGTACAGGATTGAACTTGAGGAGATTGAAACCGTTATTTTAAACAATAAATTTGTACAGGAAGCTGTAGTGATAGGCAAAGAAGATACATATGGCAATCAATACTTGTGTGCTTATTATGTATCTAAAGAAAATGTTTCAAAAGAAATTTTAATGAATGATCTTACAAAAGAACTGCCAGATTACATGATTCCATCCAGTTTTATATGTTTGGATAGTCTCCCGTTGAATCAAAATGGGAAAGTAGACCGTAAAGCATTACCTGAACCAGATCTATTGGTAAATTCAATGGAAATTTATGTTGAACCACAGCTTTCAACTGAAAAGAAACTAGCACAAATTTGGGAAGAGATATTAGGTGTATCCAAGGTGGGTCTAAACGATCATTTCTTCCACTTAGGTGGCCACTCTTTAAAGTCCATTACTTTGTATACGAGAATTAATAAAGAATTCAACTCAAATTTTCCTTTAAAAGAAATATTTAAGACCCCTATATTGAGAGATATGGCAAATCGAATCATGTTTGCGGGAAAAAAAGGATACGATTCAATAGAACCAGCAGCTAAAGCAAACCATTATGCTCTTTCATCGGCTCAAAAGAGATTGATGATTATAAACCAAATTGAAGGTTACAATACGGCTTATAATATGCCATTTATATTAAAGCTTGCAGGGGATTTAAACACAGAAAAATTGAAGAAAGTATTTAAAACCCTAATACAAAGGCACGAAACCTTTAGAACATCTTTTAAACTGATAAACGAAGAACCTATACAGGAAATAAGGAATGAAGTGACATTTGAAATAGAACAATTCAATATTCAAAACAATGAACAACTAGAATATATATTGGATCGTTTTATCGAACCTTTTGACTTGCAACAAGCACCTCTCCTTCGAGTAGGTTTTGCTAGAGTTGGAGAAAATACTAACTACTTGATAGGGGATATGCACCATATTATTTCTGATGGGACATCCATTGGCTTGCTTGTAGATGAATTCAGCAAGTTATATAACAATGAAGAACTAGATGAATTATCAATACAATACAAAGATTTTGCGGCATGGCAAAATCAAAGGACGGAATCGTTAAATGAACAGAAAAAATATTGGATTGAACAATTTTCAGGAGAACTTCCAGTATTAAATATGCCTACAGATTTTCCAAGACCTCAAATTCAAAGCTTTGAAGGGGATCGATTATTCATTCGCTTGGATCACGATGTAATTTCAAAATTAAATAAAAGATGTTCTGAAACTGAAACCACATTAAATATGATGATGCTAACCGCTTATTACATTTTATTGTCAAAATATACAAGACAAGATGATATCGTTGTAGGTTCACCTATTAGTGGAAGATCTCATGCTGATTTAGAGAATATGATGGGGATGTTCGTAGGAACATTAGCGCTAAGGAATTACCCTAAGGGTGAGAAAACGTTCAAGGAATTCCTCAATGAAGTAAAAGATAACTTATTGCATGCGCTAGAAAACCAAGAATATCAGTATGAGCAATTGATCGAACAATTAGATATTGAAAGAGATTTAAGTCGAAATCCTTTATTTGATACTATGTTTGCCGTTCAAAATATAGAGGTCAATCAAATAGAAATGGAAGGTTTACAAGTTGAGACAGTACAAATTGATTCTAAAACTGCTAAATTTGACCTTACTTTTACAGTTGAAGAAGATGAAAAAGGAATTTTATTAGAAGTAGAGTATGCTACAAAACTGTTTAAAAAGGAAACAATTGAAAGGTTAGCTAATCATTATATCCATATTTTACATGAGGTTATCCGTGATTTAGAGATCAACATATCAGAGATTGACATGTTGTCAGATGAAGAGAAGAATCAGATTTTTAATCAATTTAATGATACGAAGAGAGAGTATCCTAAAGATAAAACGATTCAACAATGTTTTGAAGAACAAGTAAAACGAAGTCCAAATGCGATAGCCATGGTAAATGAAGATATAAAGCTGACTTACAAAGAACTAAATGAGAAAGCAAACCACCTTGCTCTGTTATTAAGAAATGAGGGTGTAAAAGCTGATAGTATCGTTGCTATTATGCAAGACCGTTCTATGGAATTGGTGATAGCCATGTTAGCAACCCTTAAAGCAGGAGGAGCCTATTTACCTATCGATCCAGAATATCCAGCGGAGAGAGTGGAGTATATATTACAGGATAGTGGAGCAGAAATATTACTTACTCAAACATCATTCACAAGTGAAATGAACACAAAATTGAAATTGATCGAACTTGAACAACCAGAGAGGATGGAAAATGAAGCAGAAAATCCTACGATTCAAAATAGGGTAGATCATTTATCTTATATTATTTATACGTCCGGTTCTACAGGGAAACCTAAAGGTGTGATGGTAGAGCATCAAAACGTGGTTCGATTAGTTAAAAATACAAATTATGTATCCTTTGATGAAGGGGATCGTATTTTACAAATTGGTGCACAGGTTTTTGATGCATGTACTTTTGAGATTTGGGGTGCGCTTTTAAATGGTTTGGAACTTTACATCGTTGATAAACTTACGATAATAAGTCCGAATAAACTTGAGGAAGCTTTTAAAAAGTATAAAATTACTACGATATTTTTAACCTCTCCTTTTTTTACTCAGCTGTCTCAGTATAAACCAGAGATGTTTGCAGAGATTAAAACCCTACTAGTTGGAGGGGATGTTATATCACCTAAAAATATGAATGATGTTCGAAAGAAATGTCCAGGTTTGCAATGGGTACACGTGTATGGACCAACAGAAAATACGACCTTTTCTACTTATTTTAATGTTGATCAAGATTATGAGGTTAATATTCCGATAGGTTTTCCTATTCATAACTCTACTTCTTATATCGTAGATCAATATGGGAAACTTGTGCCAGTAGGTGTACCTGGTGAAATCTGGGTTGGAGGAGACGGTGTAGCAAGAGGATATAAAAACCTAGAGCAGTTAACATCAACACAATTTATTGCCGATCCATTTGCACCTAGTGGAAAGTTATATCGAACAGGAGATATGGCAAAGTGGCTGCCAGATGGAAGTATTGAATTTATAGGGAGAATTGACAAACAAGTAAAAATTAGAGGATTTAGAGTAGAGGTTGGTGAGATTGAAAGTCAAATTTTGACCCATCCATATGTTAAAGAAACGGTTGTGGTTGTAAATGAACAGTCAAATCAAAGCAAATCCCTATGTGCTTATTTTGTTTTAGAAAAAGAACTTTCACTATTAGAAGTAAAAGAATATTTAAAAGAAAGATTGCCTGAATATATGATTCCTACTAGTTTTGTATTTATGGATAAACTTCCTTTAAATCCAAATGGCAAAATTGATCGAAAAGCATTACCAGAACCTAAATTAAATATTGAGCAGGAGATAGTACCACCGTCAACAGAATTGGAAGAAATATTGGTTGAGATATGGGAGAAAGTGTTGGGAGTAGAGCCGATTGGCACTCACCATAATTTCTTTGAGCTTGGTGGTGACTCGATTAAAGCAATACAGATGGTATCTAAATTAAATAGTCAGGGTTATACTGTGACGGTTAAGGACTTATTTCAAAATCCTGAGATTATAAAACTTAGTAAATATGTACAACTAGATAAAAGAGGAGAAGCTAATCAAGATATCATAGAAAATGATGTGGAGTTAAGCCCTATACAAAAATGGTTTTTTGAGAGTGATTTCACAGACAAACATCACTTTAATCAGGCAGTGATGTTGTATAGAAAAGATGGATTTGATGTTGGAACACTTCAAAAGGCATTTACGAAAATTGTCCAGCACCATGATGCTTTACGAATGATCTATCCAAAAAATGAAGGTGAGTTCAAACAATATAATCGTGGTTTAGAAGGTCCTTTATTTGATCTCACTGTAGAAGAAATTTCAGTGAGAGAAGAGTATGAACATCATATTGCTAAATCGGTTGAGCGAATTCATAATAGCATAAATTTAGAACAAGGTCCTCTAGTAAAATTAGGTTTGTTTAAAACAAATGAAGGTGACCATTTACTCATCGTTATACATCATTTAGTCATCGATGGTGTATCGTGGAGGATTTTATTTGAAGATCTTACTTCAACATATATGCAGTTGATGAGGAATGAAACGATTCATTTGCCTAAAAAAACAGATTCATATTTAAAATGGACAAATGAATTAAAAGAAATTACTAATGACTCTAAATTTATGAGAAAAGAAAAAGCATATTGGAATAAGTTTGAATCCTCTAATATCATTCCTATTCCTAAAGATAACGAACAAGTTGAAAGAAAAGTGAAGGAAAGTAAAACATATAAGTTCCACCTGTCAGTAGAAGAAACTACTAAATTGTTAACTAGTGTACACAAAGCATACAAAACAGAGATGAACGATATTTTATTATGTGCGCTTGGTTTAGCAATGAAAAAATGGACAGGAGAAAATCAATTCGTCATCAGTTTAGAAGGTCATGGAAGAGAAGAAATTGTAAAAGATATAAATATCGGAAGAACGATAGGCTGGTTCACTTCTTTATACCCAGTTCAATTAGATATGGAGCATTCAACAAATCTCTCTGATCAAATCAAACATCTGAAGGAAGAGTTGAGGCAAATTCCTAATAAGGGAATAGGGTATGGAATGATAAAATATTTAACCTCGGATGATACGAATTCAAAGATAGGCTCAGGAATGAATCCTGAAATAAGCTTTAATTATCTAGGACAGTTTGATACAGATGTGAATACACCATTGTTTGAAAGTTCCCCATTCTCAATTGGTGAAGAGATGAGTCCAAATTCAGATAGAAAATATGTACTAGATATCATTGGCTCTGTTGAAAATGGGAAGTTAAATGTATCCATTACTTATGATGTGAATGAATATAAAAACGATACAATGAGTCAATTTGCTTCGTACATGCAAGAGAGTCTAGCTAATATTATTCAACACTGTGTTACTAAAGGATTTAAGGAAATCACACCTTCTGATGTGGG
Source organism: Chengkuizengella sediminis (assembly GCF_010078385.1). Classification (NCBI taxonomy): domain Bacteria; kingdom Bacillati; phylum Bacillota; class Bacilli; order Caryophanales; family Paenibacillaceae; genus Chengkuizengella; species Chengkuizengella sediminis. The sequence goes on along the minus strand of NZ_SIJC01000004.1, from coordinate 313,451 downwards.
AGCAAAGGATCTTTCTATCTATGAATTTGAAACTATGCCAATGGAGAAATCAGATATAAAAAGTATTTATAACCTAAGTCCAATGCAAGAAGGAATGTTGTTCCATTCTTTATTAAATCCTGAATCTTCGGCTTATTTTGAACAATTGTCCAGCACGATAAGAGGAAAAATTGATATAGATATTTTAGAAAAAAGCTTCCATTTTCTAGTTGGAAAATACGATATTCTTCGTACTAACTTTATGCACTCAAATTTAAAAAGACCTAAACAAGTTGTATTTAAAAACAAAAAGGTGAAGGTTGAATTTCACGATTTCTCTCACTTACAACATGTTGAACTCCAATCAGAAATACAGCATTTTAAAAACAAAGATAAAGAACGCAATTTTGATTTAATTCATGATGATCTTTTTAGAATGTCAGTTTTAAAAATAAAAGATAATAAATTTGAGGTGATTTGGAGTTTTCATCATATTTTGATGGACGGTTGGTGTTTACAGCCGATTACACAAGAACTTTTTGAAATTTACCGTAAAGTGAAGTATAACGATTCAATTGCCAAGGAAGATGTTCCTTCATATTCAACTTATATTCAATGGTTGGATGAGCAGGATCATGAAGAAGCAAAAACATTCTGGGAGCAATACCTTAGAGATTATGAAATGAAAGCAACATTACCAACATATCATACCAACAATCGTTTACAACCATATAAACAAGTAAATAAAGTGGTGAAATTCAGCAGAGATACTACTCAAAAATTAGAGAAAATGGCTAAAGAGTATCATATTACATTAAACACCATTCTTCAAACTGCTTGGGGAATATTACTCAGCAAGTATAACCATACAAATGATGTAGTTTTTGGTATGGTTACATCTGGAAGACCTGCTGAAATTGAAGATGTTGATAAGATCATGGGTCTATTTATCAATACGATTCCTATTAGAATTAAAATAGAAAGCAAGCAATCTTTTTCAGATTTGATCACACTTATCCACCAAGATTCTATTCAAAAACAAAATGTTGGATTTTTTCCATTAGCTGAGATTCAATCCCTATCAACTTTAAAACAAGATTTAATGGATCATTTATTTGCTTTTCAAAATTTTGGAGATCAATCTACCCATACAATCGTAAATGATGATTTTGAAATCTTGGAAACAGAAGAATTTGAACAAACTAATTATGATTTTAATATTATGGTTATTCCTAGTGGTCAACTGGAAGTGAGATTTAAATATAATTCCTCTGTTTATGAACAGAAGATGATCGACCATATTTCAATACATTTTCAGAATATTCTTCAAATCATAACGGATGAACCTAATATTTTAATCAAAGACATTGAAATATTATCTGAAAAAGAAAAAGACCTGATTTTAGTTGATTTTAATCATACCGAGCAGCATTACCCTAAAGATAAAACAATACAAACATTGTTTGAGGAACAGGCACGAAATCATCCAAATAACATCGCAGTTGTTTGTAAGGATGTAAAACTCACTTATGTTGAGCTAAATGAAAAAGCGAATCACCTTGCTTACCGATTGAGGAAAGGAGGTGTAGGAGCTGATAAAGTTGTTGCTATGATGCAAGAACGATCTATTGAATTGATTGTAGGAATGTTAGCTATTCTCAAAGCTGGAGGTGCATATCTACCAATTGATCCAGATTATCCACCAGAAAGAATAGAGTATTTATTAGCTGATAGTGAGGCTGATATCTTACTAACACAACCCACATACTTGCATAAGGTGAATAAAGAAATTACAGTGATTGAGATGGAAAAATCCTACAATATGGAAAATGAAGTACTAAACTTATCTATTGACTATAAACCAGCTCACTTGGCTTATATGATGTACACTTCAGGTTCTACTGGCAAACCAAAAGGTGTCATGGTAGAGCACCAAAATGTTGTGAGATTAGTGAAAAACACAAATTATGTAACTTTTGATAAAGGTGATCGAATCTTACAAACAGGGGCTGAAGTGTTTGATGCTTGTACATTTGAAATATGGGGCGCACTTCTCAATGGTTTAGAACTTTATGTGGTGGACAAATATACCATACTAAGTCCTGAAAAACTAGAAAAAACACTGAAAGAGGACAAAATAACAACGATGTGGTTAACATCTCCATTGTTTAATCAGCTATCCCTGCAAAAACCTAATATGTTTGATCAGTTAAAAACTTTAATTGTTGGAGGAGATGTATTAACACCAAAAAGGATTTATGATGTCAAGCAACATTGTCCTAACCTAACCGTTGTAAACGGCTATGGACCAACAGAAAATACAACGTTCTCATGCTGTTATTCAATTCATAAAACCCATGAATCTAACATTCCTATTGGTCAACCGATTCATAATTCAACAGCTTATATTGTTGATCCTTTAGGAAAGCTTACACCTGTTGGTGTACCTGGGGAGCTTTGGGTTGGTGGAGATGGAGTGGCAAGAGGATACAAGAACCTTGATACGTTAACCTCAGAAAAATTTATATCCAACCCGTTTGTTGATGATGAACAAAGATGTTATCGAACAGGTGATTTAGCCAGATGGTTACCTGATGGAAATATTGAGTATATCGGCAGAATGGACAATCAACTAAAAATTAGAGGATTTAGAGTAGAGATCGGTGAGATTGAGAGACAGATCTTAAAAAATAATGATGTAAGAGAAACGGTAGTTTTACCAAAAGAACAGCATAACCAAATGAAATATTTAGTTGCTTATATCGTGACAGAAAAATTGTTATCTGTTCAAGAAATGAAAGAGTTTCTAGTGAGTAAGCTGCCAGATTATATGATTCCATCTGCGTATGTGTTTATGGATAAATTTCCATTAAATCAAAACGGGAAAGTGGATCGAAAAGCACTGCCTGAACCTGATCTTGTAGCAAATACAGATGTTGAATATGTTCAGCCAAGAAATGAAATAGAAGAGCAGATTGTGGACGTATGGTGTGAATTGTTAAATGTAGAACGTATTAGTATTCATGATGATTTCTTTGAACTAGGAGGTCATTCTTTAAAAGCAATTCAATTGGTTTCAGAATTGACACAACTAGGTTATCACATTCGCATTAATGACGTGTTTGCATATCAAACTCCTGAAAAACTAGCTGAACTTATTCAATTAAACGATAAAAAACAGAAGGTTTATATTGATGATATTTATCAAGCAGAAGAATATATCAATGAACAATTAAAAATCAAAAGTCAACTTCAACAATTTGAGGTTCATGATAATGACAAAACAACGATTGTGCTTTTTGTGGAAGGATTAAATGAACAATTGATGGATCAAATTGTTTCTTTAGTAGAAGAGCGTGTAGATGACAAAATAAGACCACATCATATCGTTGAATGGACAGAGTTAATCCAACATTCTAAAATCAGTCAAAAAGAATTTGATAGAGTCATTCGTAGTAAACAATCATGTTCCCATATCATGTTAGATGAAATATTAAATGATGTTGAAGCAAAACACTTACACCTGGAAAAGGAGCTGATGAATGGCAAAGTTATGGATACGTATGAGGTATCACCTTCTCAAAAGTATCATCTAGAACAGAAAGATTTTTCAGGAACAGCGATGAAATGGGACAAGTACCTCGATAAAGAAGTGTTAGATGAAGCCTTTTTACATCTTTTATCTTCAGAAAGTACAATGAGGAGCATACTTACGATAGATGAAGGTAAATATCAATGGAACGAATATAACCCTGTTTCAGAAACATCCATTCCATTTGTAGATTTATCCTCTTATGATAAGAAAACAAAACAGAAAATCATCAAGTTTATCATGGATAAATTCTTTTTGAAGGAGTATGAAATGGAGCATTCTTTGTTGTTTAGAGCGTGTTTAATTAAAGAAAATCTTAGGGACCACTTGTTGTTGTTACCTTTTTCTCATGTCGTTTTTGACTACATGAGCAGTGAGGTTATAAAAAATAAACTAAATAACTACTACGAAAAGATATCGGTAGGACAAAGTGTCAAAATTGAACAAAATAATAGATTTAAAACCTTTATCCAACAAATAAAAAAGGGACCGCAATTAATGAATGATCAACAAATGTTGGATGAATTTAACCTAAAAGAATTTGAAAGTTTAAGTACTCAAATTGAAAATAAAATGAAACAATTTGACAGTTCTGAATATACCGTTGTTGATTTTGCAACGAGGATTACAAACGGTTCTTGGCAGATGGATTCTGAAGAGATATGGGAATTAAGCTTGGATATTTTAGGTGTTTATTTCCAATCTAATTTTGAAATATCTAAGGTTCCATTTTGGGTAACAAATTATGGAAGGCGTTTTGGTTCAGAAACCTATTTTAATACGATTGGAGAATTTATCGATTATATCCCTATCTTAGTGAATGGTGAAGCAAGTCTCTATGATAATGCTCAACAAATAAAAGAAAAATTGAAATGGGTACCTGAAAAAAATATTCACTTTGCTAATTTAATGTATAACGATGAAATGAAAAAGGAATACCCAATATCAAACGAACTGTTATATAAATCATTTAAACAAATTCCGATTAACTTTAATTACTTAGGTGAACTAAAAGTAGAAGATGACGGTTTAAGAGATTTAGATACAGGTCATATTAACAGTGAAAATCGTTCAAGAATCATTAACATGATTTCGTATGATCACGAAAAGTTGTACATTTCAATGATATTACCATATATTGTTGATCAAAATATGGCATCGAAACAATTGCAAAAAGCAGCTATTCGGCACTTAACAAAAAAAGGCTATAAAATAAACGCTAATTAGTTGATAAAAAGATATTAGAAGGGAAAAGGGAAAATGTCAGATACTAGAAATATCGTTTTAATTAGTATTAGCCGTTTAATATCTGAGTTGGGTTCCGTAGCATTAAGGTTTGCCCTTAGTTTATATATTTTAGACATCACTGGTTCACCTTTAATGTTTGGATTTGTATTTGGATTTACCTATATACCAGGTGTCATCGTGAATCTGTTTGCTGGAGTGCTTATTGATAGAAGTAATAAGAAAAAAATATTAATAGCTGCGGATCTATTAAGTGGTATAACCACGATATTATTTCTAGTTCTGTTTCTAGTTCAACCGGCCAATATAGGATTATTAATTTGTTATGTTATTATTCTGTATTCATTTCAAGCCGTATTTTTATTAGCTATGAATGCTGCCATCCCCGAGCTTGTGTCTAAGAGTCGGGTGATGGCAGTTAACTCAAATATTCAGAGTATAAGTACTTTATTAAGTATTGTTGGACTATTTGTTGGTGCTTTTGCTTATGGGGCTTTTGGAATTGAAATGGTATTTCTCATAGATGGTATTTCATTTATCTTATCTGGTATCATCAACGTATTTTTTGTATTTAGAAAAAAATCAGAGGAATCTTTGCAAAACAATACCTACTGGCAAAGTATGAAGGAAGTTCATCAATATATCAAAGATCGCAACGAGTTAAAGTATTTACTAGGTATTTTTCTTGTTATTAATTTTATGTTCGTACCTATCGTAACTTTAGTGATGCCTTATATTATGCGTGAGATCTATGAAATGTCTGAATTTTATATTGCTTTGATAGAGGGGGCATTAGGTTTAGGTCTTATCGTTGGTGCATTATTAGTAGCGATCAAAAAAATTGGTCGTTTTGTTATAAATAAAATATTTATACTATTTCAACTACTGGCGTTTATGACAGTATTATGGGTTTTTCCAGAGCTGCCTTTTATATCAATCAACTCTTCATTGGTAATTTTGCTAGGATATATGATTATTTTGACATTTATGGGGATGTTTAATTCTATGGCCAATATACCTATGGTGTCTTATGTGCAGATTTATATTCCAGAGAAAATGAGAGCAAGTTTTTTTGGAATTGTTACAACAGTAGCTACGATGAGTGTCCCAGTTGGTCTGTGGATATATGGAGCCGCATTAGAGATGATCAGTTGGATATATTTAACTACGATTTCAGGTGTCACGCTAATTATTATCGGTTTTATAGCACATCGGAATCAGGAACTGAGAGAGTTTTTTAGTAGAGAGCAGGATGATCACGAGGATCACATGGAACTTAATCCCATAGAAGTTGTTGAATCTAACTAAATAAATTTAACTATAAATTTTAAAAATAAAAATGGAGAGGAAGATAAATCAATGAATATTTTTGAAAAAATAGAGTCAAATGTGAGGTCTTATTGCAGAAATTATCCTGTCGTTTTTGATAAAGCAAAAGGGGAAATATTATATTCAAAAACAGGTGAAAGTTATCTTGATTTTTTAGCAGGTGCAGGCGCATTAAATTATGGGCATAATCATGATTACATGAAGGAAAAAATGATAGATTATATGACTTCGGATAAAATTATGCATGGATTAGATTTGTACACTAGCGCAAAAGAGGATTTTATATCTGCATTTCATGAACAAATATTAAGTCCACGTCAATTAGATTATAAAATTCAATTTAGTGGACCTACAGGGGCAAATGCGGTAGAAGCGGCTTTAAAATTAGCCAGAAAATTCAAAAAACGCACAGGAATTTTTGCATTAATGGGGAGTTTCCACGGTATGACTTTAGGGAGTTTGTCTATTTCAAGTAATAAATCAAACAGAGCAGGTGCAGGGTTAAATTTAGATCGTGTTACCTTTATTCCATTTAATCATGGACCATTTGGAAACATGGATACGATCAAATATATCGAATATATTTTGAATGATACTCATTCTGGAATTGAAAAACCTGCTGCAATCATCATCGAAACTGTTCAAGCTGAAGGTGGAGTGAATGTAGCGGACATTGAGTGGTTGAGAAAATTAAGAAAATTATGTGATGAACATGATATTTTACTCATTTGTGATGATATACAAGTAGGTTGTTTACGAACGGGTTCATTTTTTTCATTTGAAAGAGCCGACATCATACCAGATATCGTTGTTTTATCAAAATCCATTAGTGGATACGGACTACCGATGTCGCTAGTATTGATCAAACCAGAGTTAGACATTTGGAAACCAGGAGAACATAATGGCACATTCCGGGGAAATCAGCTGGCTTTTATTGCTGCAAAAGCAGCTTTGGAAATCATTGAAAAAGAAATGATAGAAGAACAAGTAAAAACAAAGGAATATTTCATTAAACAGTTTCTCGAAAAAGAAATAAAACCAATAGATTCTTCTATAGATATCAGAGGAATTGGTATGATATGGGGCATCGATTTATCAGGATTTGAAAATGACAATATTACGAGTGCTGTGATTAAGGATTGTTTTGACCATGGATTGATCATAGAAAGTGCAGGAAGAAATGATCATGTCATTAAAATTTTACCACCTTTAACGATAGGAATAGATAATTTAAAAGAAGGGTGTAATATATTAAAACAAAGTTTATTAAAAGCAATAGGGAATGTTAAAGAAACATCTAATACTTCTTTTTCGACAAACATAATATAATCACAAAATTGTTAATTTTTCACATAAAAAGAAAAAAATAAAATATAATTTGTATATGGAACTAAATCTTATAATGATAGGTGGAAAAAGTTTATATGAAAAAGATCATAATATTTGCAATTATTATGGGACTTATTGTTTTTGGTGGACTTTTTGTTTTTTCAAACGTGATTTCATTTTTTCAAGGAGATTCAGAGCTGAATTTGGTAGATTTTGAAATTGAAAAATCACTCTCAGTAGGAAATATCCACAATGTTCAAATTATCTCGCCTGTAGGAAAAGTTCAAATTGTTCAGTCTGGAGGAGATCAAATTCAAGCTCAACTAAAGGGGAAGACTACAAAAAAGACAGAAAACAACTATGAATTAGATGTTCAGGAGTCTGATGGTCAAGCTTATATAGAGGTGAAAAAATCTAAAGGGAATCTATTTGACTTGTATACTGAATATGATTTAATAGTGAAAGTGCCAGAAGCAGAGTTTGCAGTATTTCAAGTACAAACGGAGTCGGCAAGTATTGAAATGAAGAGTATAACATCTGACAAATATGTATTAAAAACAGTAACTGGAGATATGGATGTAAGTGTACTTCAAGGAGCTTTTGATGTTAGAACAGATACAGGTGAAATCTTATTGGAATTAGAGCAAATCAATGATGATATTGTTGGAAAATCAGTTACAGGCGATATTATTATAAAATCACAGAAATCTCCAGAAGCATTACAAATTGATTTTGATACGGATACAGGAAAAGAAATCATTGACTTACCAAGTTACTTGACAGGGAAAGGCCCCATCATTAAACTTTCTTCAAACACAGGTGATTTGGAATTAGTAAGTAATTAAAAATTGTTCAGTGTATAACGAACCAACCATTGTTAGCAAAACAATGGTTGGTTTTGTTATGCCTTTACAACCCATTATTAATAAACTAAGGTCGGATACACTTTGTTTTGTATATAAAGAACATATTATACTTTTAACAACAATTTTTAAATTATATTATTAATTTAAAGTGTTACAGCGTTTTGTTTAAACGCTTCGTTGTAATCTTATTTGTTGTTCGTTATAATAAAGTTCGTTGTCGCTGAAGTTTGTAATATAATTCAGTTGACGTATGTCTTCCCGCGATGAGGAGCGTTTTGTTTCATTAGACTTGAGAGTAAATCTAGTTGAAACATAGAAAGGAAAGAGTCATGTTGCAATTTGAAACAGCAGCAGAATGGCTCCGTGAATTTGGTGTGTGGGCTGTTCTAATAAGTATATTCATTAATATCATCATTGGTGTTGTTGGTGTATTGCCATCCCTTTTTCTGTCTGGTGCAAATGTGGTTGTTTTTGGTCCTGTTTATGGTTTTTTTGTATCGGTTATTGGAGAAACACTTGGAGCAGGAGCAGCCTATACAGTATATCGTTGGGGGTTAAGAAAGTGGAAAGGGGATTCGCTTTCTTGGAAATGGGTAAAGAAGTTGCGAGGAATCACTAGGAAGAAACAAGCGATTGTTTTATTATCAGCTAGACTTGCACCAATGGTACCATCAGGAGCTGCTACCTTTGCGGCTGCTGCTGTTCAAATGAGGTTTTTAGATTTCTTGTTAGTAACCCTTATTGGTAAAGTGCCAACCATATGGATTGAATCGATGATTGGGTATGATTTATTTTATATTCAAGAACGGTATGTAAATCTGATTGTGACGTTAAGTATGATCTTAATCATTTATATTCTATTGAAAAAAAAGGATAAATGAAATGGTAACAATCCATTTTAAATAATGATAGGTCTTTGCACATTTTTCTTGTATATGGAGAACTTATTACACTTTTAATCATTAATATTTGAAATGAAATATATTAAAAAACACTATCAGTTTAAAGCGGTAATGCTTTTTTGCATAAATACTTTAACTTAAATAGTTGTAATCTAAAATTGAATTCGTTATAATAGTTCCAATTACAATCTAATACAAAGGTTAAAGACGTTGAAGGAAAGAGTAAGCGGAAGATACGCCATACAGGGAGGGCAAGTCACAGACTGAAAGCATGCCTTGGAAAGTTGTCGCTGAAGTTCACTCCGGAGTCGAACTTTGAAAATTGAAACGGTGAAGGCCCGGGTCGAGTATTTTGAAATATCACTGTTTCATGAAAAGAAGTTATCGGTTTTCATACCGTTATCATGTTTAAGTGAAAAGCATTGATGTTGCAAAAAACTTTATACATCGTGTTTTTAATTAGGGTGGTACCGCGGTCTTTCGTCCCTTGAGGATGATAAGGCTTTTTTTGTATTCTGGAATCATTGTTCAACATTTAAATTGAAACCCGCATTAGTGCACTTTTGTGGGAACTATATTTTAAATTGTTATAAAAAGGAATGAATTAAGCTTTCTCTGTGAAAATTAATATAAAAAAATGATAAGGAGTGATATAAATGTCCAATATAGAATTAGATCATCTAAGGAAAGAAATGGATCAAATTAATAAAGAACTTTTAAAGTTAATTTCTAAACGTGCAGATATCGCAAAAGAGATTGGCGATATTAAAGAAAAACAGGGAGTGCCTAAATTTGACCCTGTACGTGAAAATAAAATGTTAGAACAGCTAATTTCTTTAAATGAAGGTCCATTTGAAGACGGAGCGATTCGTCATTTGTTCAAACAAATTTTTAAAGCTTCTTTGAATCTTCAATCTGAGGAGCATAAAAAACATTTATTGGTCAGCAGAAAGAAACAAGTAGAAGATACTGTGATCGAGCTTCAGGATGCTGTGATCGGAGGGAATGAATCCGTATTGATAGCTGGTCCATGTTCGGTTGAAAGTTACGAGCAGGTAAGAGAAGTAGGTGCTGCAATAAAAGCTGCGGGTGTACCTGTATTAAGAGGAGGAGCATTTAAGCCAAGGACTTCTCCATATGATTTCCAAGGGTTAGGTGTTGAGGGTCTGGAGATATTGAAAAAGGTAGGACAGGAATTTGGTCTAACTACAATAAGTGAGATCGTAGATCCTCGTCATATCGAAATGGCTTCTGATTATATTGATATTATCCAGATCGGTGCTCGTAATATGCATAACTTTGAACTATTAAAGGAAGCAGGAGAGTCCAACCTTCCAGTTTTACTTAAAAGAGGATTGTCAGCTACGATGGAAGAATTCCTGCATGCTGCAGAATATATTGTTTCCCGAGGAAATACACAAGTGATGTTAATTGAACGTGGCATAAGAACTTACGAAAAATGGACACGAAATACGTTAGATATTTCTGCTGTACCTATTTTGAAACAAGAAAGTCATTTACCTGTGTTAGTAGATGTAACTCACTCAGCGGGTCGAAAAGACATTTTGCTGCCATGTGCGAAAGCTGCTTTAGCTGCCGGTGCAGACGGTGTGATGGTAGAAGTACATCCTGATCCATCTACTGCTTTATCTGATTCACAGCAGCAGTTGGATATTCCACAGTTTGAGGATTTCTTTAAAGAGCTTAAAGCCTCCGGACTATATAAATCAACTGTTAAGGTCTAATTTGATAAAAAATTGAATGAAACACCCAAGTGGGGTATATGATACAAAAGAAAGAAGGTTTGCTGCAAAGGTGGAGCAAACCTTCTTTTTAAATATATTTGAAACTATATTATAGGTATTATGGATTGATTGGAATGTCTTGTTACTTCTGTGGGTTTAATAACTGTAGTATAAATTGATTTGCAAAATGAGTGCATTCCTCAAAGGATTGTTCATCTGGCATACCGTCTACTTTTAGACCCTGTACCGAGATGGAAGCTCCTAGTTCTTTTAATTTATTCGTTAATATATCAACCGCTGCACCATACTCGGGATAAGAAGAATCACAAGAACCGAATACAGCTCCTATTTTATGATCTAAATTTAGTTCATCCATTTCATCATAGAAATCTAAAAATTCATCTGGAAGCTCTCCATCACCCCATGTGTAACTGCCTAAAATAATACCGTCATAATCAAGTAAATCTGAAGTGTTTGCATCGTCAACCATTTTTACTTCTAATAAAATATCCTGTTCATTTAAAACTTCTTCAATTTTTTCTGCCATTTCCTCGGTATTTCCTGACATACTTGCATAGATCATGATGATTTTAGTAGTCATATTCATTCTCCTTTCCCTTATTTAGTATCTTCTGTAAAGGAAATTAGTTTTTCAATGTTTAAAATGGAAACAACTCTTTGACCAGTTAGCTTGATCCACCCTCGTTCTTGAAAAGCAGATAGTTTTCTGCTAATTGTTTCTTGAGTTGTTCCAATTAAGGAAGCAAAGTCACCTTTACTCATTGGGAGAGTCACAATGTTGGAATTTTGTTTTTTGTTTAGATCAATTAATACAGAAGCAATACGTGTTTCCACATCAGCGCTACCTAATTGTTGGATTAATTGATCCGCATTCGTTAATCTTTTAGAGAACTCCTCAAGTATTTTAAGAGCAATTGAAGGTTTCCTTACAATCAATTTTTGAAGGTCTGACTTTTGAATAACACATACTTCAGTTTTTTCTGTTGCCTCAGCATAATTTTGTGTTAAAGATTCATTAAAAAGAGTAAGTTCACCCATAAACTCTTTCGCCTCTAATATTCGTAAAATTTGCTCACGTCCTGAATCGGATAGGCGATATATTTTCACTCTGCCAGTATGGATAATAAATAATTCGTTTAAAGAAGAGTTTGCTGAAAAGATGACTTCACCTTTTTTAAAAGTTCTACTTTGGATTAGGAAAGCAATTTCTCTCATCTCTTCTTGATTTAAATGATTGAAAATTGGAACTTTGGAAACACAAAGTTCATATTCACCGTTTTGGTTAGGATAATGATGACACTTCATAAGCAAACTCTCCTTGGGACAAGTGGGTGTCTTACCATTACATCATACAATAAAATTTGCATTAAAACTTTGACGAAGATCAAATTTATATATAATCAAAAATAAAAAACGCTCCCTTTTTGAGAGCGAAACTGTAAGAAAATTTTATGTTTGAAGATTTCAATGATCAGAAAGCAGGTACTTCTCTTCTTCTCGATTATGTATTTGCATAAGTAGTTGCATTGCTTTAAAACGATCGATTACATCTGTATGCGTTTCATCTCGAGGGATTAGCTGCTTAATTTCTTTTAGTAAAATTCGTAGCAACTCGTGATCCCGTTTCAACATATTTATTTTCTCTAATAAGTCAGGCTTTTGATCTAATTTTTCTTGATAAAAACCTTCTTCCTCAGCGTCAGCATGAGCGATAGCACGAGTTTCCCAATGTTCTGTAAGTTCATCTGTAACCATACGAGCTTGTTTAATTTGATTGTTGTTATACAATTCTAAAAATTTTTCCATTAAATTTCTGCCTTCAGAAATCACTCCATCGTGAATAGATCGATGAGCGTTCAGTTTTTTTAATGCAGGTCCTGACATATAATCACCTTTTTCTTTTCTCAGCTAAAGCTTATTATATACATCGTTTTATTTCTTCTGCCCCCGAAAAGTGGTCGGTGCATACTTCAGTATTGATCTTCACTTTTTGGGCTATTCTCAGAGCTTCTCTTCACTTTTTTGGGTTCTCTTCAAAGCCTTTCTAGGGTTCATCTTTCTAAAAACAACATATTTTCTATTTAAATAGGTGAGAGGAATGCTCCACACGTGTACCAAACGAGTAAATGGCCACATGGCAAACAAAACAAGGGCAGCTAAGATATGTAACTTGAATCCGATTGGTGCTGTGATCATAAGTTCAGGTAAAGGTCTAAATGTGAGAACACCTCGGAACCAGGGTCCAATATTTTCGCGGTAATCAAATGTTCCGCCTGTGGCTGTATATCCTATCGTATTGGTAAAACCGAGCAAGACAACAACACCTAACATGATAAGCGCAATGAAATCACTTTTACTGCTATTTTTATAAATTCGTTTTACGGTAACACGGCGTATTGTTAGAAGAAAACCTCCAATAACGACCATAATGCCTGCTGCTCCT